>NZ_WWIQ01000072.1:176493-227618 GCF_009862985.1 Streptomyces sp. SID5464
CGCGGTCACGGCCGCCGGTGGCGTACGACTGCCCCGGCGGCGTGGGCGGGCCGACCGCCCGGCGAGGCCGACCGGCGACCGGGTCATGCCCGCCCCGCGGCGGCGACCGGACCGCCGCGACGCCCTCCTGACTCCCGTGTCCACCTCACCGACAGAAGAACGATGACAGGCCTCATATCCCGCGTCCTGGCCCGCCGGTCCGCCCGTACGTCCAGCGACGAGACACCCGACGGCGGGACGCCCGAGAGCACCTGGCGGCTCTGGCAGGACCTGTCCCCGCTGCTGCGGCTGCTGATCCTGACCCAACTCGCCTTCAACATCGGCTTCTACGCCGTGCTGCCGTTCCTCGCCGAGCACCTCGGCACCGCCATCGGCATGGCGGGCTGGCTGGTCGGGTTCGTGCTCGGGCTGCGCACCTTCAGCCAGCAGGGGCTGTTCGTGGTCGGCGGCTGGCTCGTCGACCGGTGGGGAGTGCGCCCGGTCGTGCTGGCCGGCTGCGTGCTGCGGATCGCCGGGTTCGCGTGGCTCGGGTACGCGCAGGCGAGCTGGGCCGTGATCGGCGCCGTGGTGGTGATCGGTTTCGCCGCCGCCCTGTTCTCCCCCGCCGTGGAGTCCGAGGTGGCCCGCCAGGCCGTGCTCTGGGAGGAGGCCGGGCACGGCTCGCGCACCCGTGTCCTGGCCCTGTTCAGCGTGGCGGGCCAGGTCGGGGCCTTCGCCGGACCGCTGCTCGGCGGACTGCTGCTGGCCGTCGACTTCCGAACGGCGTGCCTCGCGGGTGCCGCGGTGTTCGTGCTCGTCCTCGCCGGGCACCTGTGGCTGATGCCGCAGCACATCCCCGGCAGAGTCCGGACCCTGGAGAAGGGCGGGGCGCGCGTGCTGCTGCGCAACCGCCGTTTCCTCGCCCTGTGCTGTGCGTACGGCACGTACCTGCTCGCCTACAACCAGCTGTATCTGGCCCTGCCGGACGAGGTGCGGCGAGCGGCGGGTTCCCAGGCGCCGCTGTCCTGGCTGTTCGCCCTGTCCTCGGTGCTGGTGGTGTGCGCGCAGCTGCCGGTGACCCGCTGGGCGGGCGACCGGCTCGACCTGCGCCGCTCCATGGCCGCCGGGCTGCTGCTGATCGCGTCCGGTTTCGCGGTGGTGGCGGCGGCGCGCCCCGCCGGCTGGACGGGTGCCGCCGGGCTGCTGCCGGCCGCGGGTTTCGTCGTGCTGCTCACCGTGGGGCAGATGCTGGTCGTGCCCGCCGCCCGCGCCTGGGTGCCCGACCTCGCCGAGGAGGGCCGGATCGGCCTCTACATGGGCGCGCTGTCGTCGGTCTCGGGCCTGATCGTCCTCGCCGGCAGCGCGGCCACCGGCTCCCTGCTCGACACGGGCCTCCCGGCCGCCGTGCCCTGGCTGGTCCTCGCGGCCGTACCCGCCCTGGCGGTGGCACTGCTGCCGCGCCGTGAGGAACGGCCGCAGGGGACGCAAGCGGCGGCCTGACGGCACGCGGAGGCACAAGGGGCGGGCGCGCTGACCGCAAGCGCAGACACGGGGAGGAGGCAGCGGCGGCCCGACCCGGCGGCTGAAGGCGCCGGGGAGAGCCGCGGCAACCACACGCGCCGCACCGTCACCCCGGCGGGACACTCGCCCGCTCCCCGATTTCCGGGACCGTACCGTCCCGCGACACCGCACCGGGGAACGGTGGTCACGCGGCGCCAGTATCCTGGGTCGGCTGCGGCACCCCCCACCAACCCCCGCTCGGACGCGGGGAGTTACGGCCTGCGGCGAGGACCTTCCCACGAGCATAGGACGAGGACGAGTGCTGCTAGCGGGCCGCTACCGGCTGGACGTTGAGATCGGGCGCGGCGGAATGGGAGAGGTCTGGCGTGCGTACGACGAGACGCTCGCCAGAGCGGTGGCCGTCAAATTGCTGCTGCCCCAGGACACCGACGCCACGGCGGCCTCCCGGTTCCGTCTGGAGGCCCAGACGGCCGGGCGTCTGAACCACCCCAATCTGGTGGGGGTCCTGGACTTCGGCGAGTACGACAACCGGCTGTACCTGGTGATGGAGCTGGTCGAGGGCGACAGCCTCGCCGGGGTGCTGTCCGTCTCCGGCGCGCTCCCCGCCGAGCGGGTGGCACAACTCGCCGCGCAGGCCGCCGCGGGACTCGCCGCCGCGCACCAGCAGGGCATCGTGCACCGCGACATCAAGCCCGCCAACCTCCTGCTGGACGCGGGCGGCACGCTGAAGATCGGCGACTTCGGCATCGCGCGCTTCCTCGACGACCCGGGCGCCGCGCTCACCGCGACCGGCCAGATCGTCGGCACCGGCCTCTACCTCGCACCCGAACGGGCCCTGGGCCGGCCCGCGGGCCCCGCCTCCGACATGTACTCCCTGGGGTGCGTGCTCTACCAGCTCCTCAGCGGCCGCCCGCCGTTCCAGGCCGACACCGCCGTCGCGCTCCTCCACCAGCATCTCGACAACGCCCCCGTGCCGCCCCGCGAGCTCGGTGTCGCCGGTCTGCCGCCGGCCTTCGAGAGCTACCTCCTCGCCCTGCTCGCCAAGCAGCCCGAGGACCGGCCCACGGCGCAGCAGGCCGCCGAGTGGTTCGCCGGCGGCGCCTGGCGGGGGCTGCCCGAGCCGCTGCCGGAGGCGGCGTCCCCGATGCCGTCCGCCGGGCCGGGGCCATATGCGGCAGCCGGATCCGGCTCCCCGACCACTTACGGGCTGCCCACGGGGTCTCGCACCGCCCCGGGCGGGCGTGCACGTCGCGCCGCGCCCCGCAGCGGTTTCGGCGACCACCGGAGAACGGCCGCGGTGGTGGCCGCGGCGGCCGTCTTCCTCGCCGCGATGCTCGCCGGCGTGCTGTGGTTCTCGCCCGACAACACCGCGACGGAGGGCACCGAACCCGACGCGTCCCCGTCCGCGAGCAGCCCGGCCGCCTCGCCGACCGCCGGCTCCGCCGACCCTCTGGCCTCCGCCCCGGCGGCCGCCACCACGCCGACCGCCGGCACAGTGGCCGATGTCACCCCCTCCACCACGGCACCCGGTTCCCCGGCCCCCGACGCAACGACGCCCGGCCCCACGGGCCCGGCGCAGGAGACGAGCGACAGTTCGCCGGAGAAGGCGGACAAGCCCAAGCAGGAACAGCCTCCCGGGTCCTGGGGGAACGGGGAGGACGAGGACGACGAGGGTGACGACTGAGCCGTACTGCGCCGGTGTGCGAGCGGTCGCCCCCTCACGCGCCCCCGTGCGCGCCCCCTCGGCTGGCTTGTCATGGCCCTTATCTCGGCATTACTGTCACCACGCCTTGGTGAACGGGAAATCCGGTGTGATGCCGGTGCGGCCCTCGCCACTGTGATCGGGAAGTCCGGCTCCGGCCCTAGCGGGCAGCCACTGGGTCCTCATGGACCCGGGAAGGCGGAGTACGGGCGGTGGGACCCGTGAGCCAGGAGACCGGCCAAGGCGCGTCAACCATCCACGAGGTGCTGGAGAGGGTCTGCTGAGCCATGCACATTGCCGAGGGTTTCCTGCCTCCGGCGCACGCGGTCGCCTGGGGCGTCGCGTCTGCGCCGTTCGTCCTCCACGGAGTCCGGTCGCTCACCCGTGAGGTGCGCGAGCACCCCGAGAGCACCCTGCTCCTCGGCGCCTCCGGCGCCTTCACGTTCGTCCTGTCCGCCCTGAAACTGCCGTCCGTCACCGGCAGCTGCTCCCACCCCACCGGCACGGGCCTGGGCGCCATCCTGTTCCGGCCGCCCGCCATGGCGGTGCTGGGCACCATCACCCTGCTCTTCCAGGCGCTGCTGCTCGCGCACGGCGGTCTGACGACGCTCGGCGCCAACGTCTTCTCCATGGCGATCGTCGGGCCCTGGGCGGGCTACGCGGTGTACCGGCTGCTGCGCCGCTACGACGTGCCGCTGATGGTCGCCGTGTTCTTCGCCGCGTTCGTCGCCGACCTGTCCACGTACTGCGTCACCAGCGTGCAGCTGGCGCTCGCGTTCCCCGACCCGGGCAGCGGGTTCCTGGGCGCGCTCGGCAAGTTCGGCTCCATCTTCGCCGTCACCCAGATCCCGCTCGCGGTGAGCGAGGGGCTGCTGACGGTGCTCGTGATGCGGCTGCTGGCGCAGTCCAGCAAGGGCGAACTGACCCGGCTGGGTGTGCTCCTCGACAAGGAGGAGTCGCGCAGCGAGACCGAGGCGGTGGCCCGATGAGCAGGAACACGAAGATCAACCTTCTGCTGCTGCTCGCCGTGGCCGCGCTGGCCGTGCTGCCGCTCGCGCTCGGCCTCGGCGACCACAAGGAGCAGCCGTTCACGGGCTCCGACGGTGAGGCGGAGACGGCGATCACCGAGATCGAGCCGGACTACAAGCCCTGGTTCTCCCCCCTGTACGAACCGCCGTCCGGTGAGATCGAGTCGGCGCTGTTCTCCCTCCAGGCGGCCCTCGGCGCCGGTGTCCTCGCCTACTACTTCGGCCTGCGCCGGGGCAGGCGGCAGGGTGAGCAGCGGGCGCGCGAGCGGGACTCGGAGAACCCGGCGGCCGGCACCGCCGAGGAGTCCACGGCCGAAGGGGCCTGAGCCGGGTGCTGCCGATCGACGCGGCGGCGCACAGCAGTCGCTGGCGCCGCCGCCATCCCGTGGACAAGGCCGTGCTCGGGCTGGGTCTGACCCTGCTGGCGATCTCGCTGCCGCCCTGGCCGGGCGCGGCCCTGGTGCTGCTGACCGCCCTGGTGGTGCTGCTGGGTCCGGCGGGCGTCCCCGGGGGCCGGCTGTGGCGGGCCTACCGGGTGCCGCTCGGTTTCTGCGTGACCGGCGCACTGACGCTGCTCGTGCGGGTCGGCGGGCCGGGCGGCTTCGTCTCCCTGGCCGGTGACGGGCCGGTCCGGGCCGGGGAGTTGCTGCTGCGCACCTCGGCGGCCTCCCTGGGGGTGCTGCTGTTCGCGTTCACCACGCCCATGTCCGACCTGTTGCCGCGGCTGGTCCGGGCCGGGGTGCCGGCGCCGGTCGTCGACGTCGCGCTCGTGACGTACCGGATGAGCTTCCTGCTGCTGGACTCCGTGCGCCGGGTCCGTGACGCGCAGGCCGCCCGGCTCGGGCACACCACGCGGGCCGCCGCCTGGCGTTCCCTGGGCGGTCTCGGCGCCACCGCGTTCGTCCGGGCCTTCGACCGGGCGGTCCGCCTCCAGGCCGGTCTCGCCGGGCGCGGTTACGACGGCACCCTGCGCGTCCTGGTGCCCGAGGCCCGTGTCTCCGTCCGCTTCACGACGGCCAGTTGCGTACTCCTCGCGGCGCTGGCCGTCCTCACCTTCGTACTGGAAAGGCCGCTGACATGAGCGAGCCCGCCCTCGTCGCCCTGCGGGGCGCGTCCTTCGCCTACGAGGACGGCCCGGCCGTGCTCAGCGGCCTCGACTTCGAGATCCGCGAGGGGCGCGCGCTCGCGCTGCTCGGCCGCAACGGCAGCGGCAAGACCACGCTGATGCGGCTCCTCAGCGGCGGACTGCGGCCCCACGAGGGCCGGTTGACGGTCGACGGGCAGCCGGTGACGTACGACCGCAAGGGCCTCACCCGGTTGCGGACGACCGTCCAGCTGGTGGTGCAGGACCCGGACGACCAGCTCTTCGCGGCGTCCGTCGAGCAGGACGTGTCGTTCGGGCCGCTGAACCTCGGTCTGGACGACACGGAGGTGCGGGCGCGGGTGGCGGAGGCGCTCGCCGCCCTGGACATCACCGCCCTCGCCGACCGGCCCACCCATCTGCTCTCCTACGGGCAGCGCAAGCGCACGGCCATCGCGGGCGCGATCGCCATGCGGCCCCGTGTCCTCATCCTCGACGAGCCGACGGCCGGACTCGACCCCGACGGCCAGGAACGGCTCCTCACCACGCTCGACGGACTCCGTGAGGCCGGCACCACGGTGGTGATGGCCACCCACGACGTCGACCTCGCCCTGCGCTGGGCCGACGACGCGGCGCTCCTCACCCCGTCCGGGGTCCGCACCGGGCCCGCCCCCACGGCCCTGGCCCGCACCGACCTCCTCCGGGAGGCGGGCCTGCGACTGCCGTGGGGAGCCGCCGCGGCGGAACTCCTCCGCGCGCAGGGGCTGCTGACCGGCACGGAGCCGGGGCCGCGTACTCCTACGGAACTCGCCGCCCTCGCGACCGGACGGCCGGGCACGCCCGGAGGCTGAGGGGCGCCCTCTCCGTCGCTGCCGTCAGCGCAGGACCGGCGGTGTCCCGTCGGCATGCCGCAGGATGGTGCGGACGGTCGCGCGTGAGGGGGCCGGCCGGAGCGCGGTGTTCCGCACGGCGACGGCAAGGGGGAGCTGCTGCCGCGACCGGGCGCTCGGTGATGGCGCGCAGCACGGTCGATCCGCTGCAGGCCGGGCCGGGGTGCTGGGAACGCAGTCGGCTGCCCGCTCCGTCGGCGGCCACGGCCGGATCCGCGGCGGCGGCACTCCGACGGTCCACGCCCGCCGGCACCGCCCGCAGCGGGAGTTGGCGGGGGGACGCCGGTCAGCAGGAGGGGTAAACGCTTGTCCGCCCTCGCGGCGCGGCACTACGTTGCCGGTGTGGATCTCTTCTCACGCTCCTGGACGGCGTTGCGCGCGGCGGTCGCCGAGTTGGCCGACGAGGACTTCGCCCGGCCGTCCGGCTGTACCGGCTGGCTGGTGCGGGACCTGGTGTGCCATCTGGTCATCGACGCGCAGGACGTCCTGATCACCCTCGCCACCCCCGCCGACGGGGAACCGACCCGTGACGCGCTGACCTACTGGGAGATCTCCGACACGCCGCCGACCGGAGACGACCCGCTCGACGCGCTGACCGTCCGGCTGGCCGCCGCGTACGAGGATCCGCACCTGCTCACGTTCCACCTGGACGACGTCGGCTCCGCCGCGGGCCGTGCCGCGGAGCTCGCCGACCCGGGGCTCCGGGTCGGCACGCGCGACGAGGTTCTCACCGTGGGCGACTACCTCTCGACGTACGTCATGGAGTGGACGCTGCACCATCTCGACCTGATCGCCCACCTCCCGGACGCCGCGCCGCCCCCCGCGGAAGCACTCGCCCGGTCCCGCGAGATGCTGGAGCAGATCGCCGGGAGCGCGTTCCCCCCGTCGTTCTCCGACCGGGACGCGCTCCTCGTGGGCACGGGGCGGCGGGCACCGACCGCGGCAGAGCGGGCCGAACTGGGCAGACCCGGCTCCAGGTTCCCGCTCTACCTGGGCTGAGCGGGTAACCGGCGGGTGGCGCTGCGATACGTGGAGATGCCCAGCGCGAGCAGCCAGTAGCTGAGGATCGCGCCCATCGACGCGGTGGTGCCCCAGCCGTTCGCCGCGTAGAAGTGCGCCGGGTCGTTGCCGAAGAACAAGGACGGCACGAAGAGCAGATTGACACCAGCCAGGACGTAGGCGGAGCGGCCGGTCCAGCGCGGCAGCAGGTGCGTGCGGGAGATGCCGAAGCCCACCGTGGCCAGGAACAGCGCCAGCAGCACCCGGCCGATCGACCCGTAGAGGATGTAGGTGCCGCTGACGGTGATGGTCGGATCGATCGGCCGGTCCGCGGCGATGACCGCGCCGGCTTCCAGCCCGCTGGAGACCAGGGTGACCGTCCCGTAGACCAGACCGGTGGCGAAGGCCATCGAACCCACCCACTCGTAGGCCGGGTTCACCCGTTTGACCAGCTCACGGAAGGCCGTCACGAACACGATCAGGAACACCAGCGCGAAGATGCCGAGCAGCAGCCTGGTGAGGACGTTCGCGTCCGGCGGCGGGCCGGAGTAGATGAAGTACAGCGGCACCTCGATGATCAGGGCGGCCGCGGCGGCGATGCCGGCGAGGCCCGTCAGGCGCCTGGCGAAGGTCTCGTTCATGGGTCCCCCGAAATCCGGTGGCGGATCGCTCGTCGGCCGGTCGCCGACGACACACATGCTGCCGCCCCCGGCACGGCCGGTCCCTGGGCCTGGACACCCGATGCGGGGGTGGCTCTACCGACACCCCCGTGCACTCACGTCCGGCACTGCCCGGCCGGCCCCGCACCACCGCCCCGTACCGCCCCGAGTCCGCCGACCGTGCCTCTTGGCGCTCCCTGCGCACCACCGCCCGGCCGGAAAACTCTTGGACGCCGCGGTCGCCGTCGCGGGACACTTCCGGACTCGACCCGAATCTCCACACATCCGTTGCGGCGATGGCCCCTGCCCGCACCAGCGCGTGGCGGGCGGCCACAGAACGACACAGGGGTGGGATGGAAACGCCTGGAACGCGCAGGGTTCAGCCGGGCAAACGCTCGGTACTTCTCGCACTTCGTTACTACGGACGGGAGTTGGCCCGGCTCCGCCGGCTGACGGCACCCGCGATGCTGCTCATGGCGCTGGGCAACATCGGAATCAACTACGTCGCGCCGCTGATCGTCGCCAAGCTCGTCGGCGACATCGCCGACGACAGGGACGTCACCGTCGACTCGACGCTGCCGTACGTCCTCGGCTTCGCCGGGGTCCTGCTGTTCGCCGAGGCACTGTGGCGCGTCGCCCTGCACTGCCTCAACCGCCTCGACGCCCTCGGCATCGAGCACCTGTACGTGATCGGGATGGACGAGCTGTTCGCCAAGGACGCCGCGTTCTTCCACGACAACTTCGCCGGTTCGCTGACCAAGCGAGTCCTGAGCTTCGCCTCGCGTTTCGAGCAGTTCGTGGACACGCTGACGTTCCAGATCGTGGGCAGCTTCGTGCCACTGGCGTTCGGGGCGGTGGTGCTGTGGCGCTACGAACCCCTGCTCGTGGTCGGTCTGCTGGTGATGATCGCGCTGACCGGGGTCCTGGTCGTGCCCCTCGTCCGGCGCCGCCAGGCGCTGGTCGACCAACGTGAGGAGGCGATCGCCCGGGTGTCGGGCCACGTCGCCGACAGCCTGATGAACATGGACACGGTGCGGGCGTTCGCCGCGGAGGAGCGCGAGGCCGCCGAGCACCGCTCCCGGGTCGCCACCTCACGCCGGCTCACGCTGCGGTCGTGGGACTACGGCAACCTCCGCATCGACACGCTGGTCGCGCCGATGTCGGTGCTGACCAACGCGCTGGGCCTGCTGCTCGCCCTCACGCTCGCCGGGGACGGGAACGGCGTGGAGGCGATCGTGGTGGCCTTCACCTACTACAGCAACGCGACACGGATCATGTTCGAGTTCAACCAGATCTACCGCCGGCTGGAGAGCTCGATGACGGAGGCCGCGCAGTTCACCGAGCTGCTCCTGACGCCTCCCACCGTGCTCGACCCGCCGTCGCCGGAACCGCTGCGACCCCGGTCCGCCGGCATCCGCTTCGAGAAGGTGACCTTCGCGCACCGGGGCGGACGGCCGTTGTTCGAGGGTCTCGACCTGGACGTGCCGAGCGGGGCGAGGGTCGGCCTGGTCGGCCGGTCCGGCGGCGGCAAGACCTCCCTCACCCGGCTGCTGCTGCGGATGACGGACATCGACGGCGGCCGCATCCTCGTCGGTGGTCAGGACATCAGCCGGCTGCGCCAGGCAGACCTGCGCGGCCAGATCGCGTACGTGCCGCAGGACCCGGCGATGTTCCACCGCACCCTGCGGGACAACATCGCGTTCGCCCGGCCGGACGCCACCGAGGCCGAGGTCCGCCGCGCGGCCGAGGCGGCCCATGTCACGGAGTTCGCCGACGCGCTGCCGGACGGCTTCGACACCATGGTGGGCGAGCGCGGCATCAAGCTGTCCGGCGGTCAGCGCCAGCGCGTCGCCCTCGCCCGGGCGATCCTGCGCGACGCGCCGATCCTGCTGCTCGACGAGGCGACCAGCGCGCTGGACTCGGAGAGCGAAATCCTCGTGCAGGAGGCGCTGTGGCGGCTCATGGACGGGCGGACCGCGCTGGTGGTGGCGCACCGGCTGAGCACGGTCGCCTCCATGGACCAGCTCGTCGTCCTCGACCGCGGACGGATCGTCGAGCAGGGTACGCACCAGGAGCTGCTGGCGCTCGACGGCGCGTACGCGAAGCTGTGGCAGCACCAGTCGGGCGGGTTCCTCGACGACACCACGGGGCGGGCCGAGGTGCTCTGAACGCGGCGCTGGTCCGGAGGCCGTCTCTCCTCGCCCGAGCGGAGACGACCTTCGCACGCGCCCTCGTCAGTGGGCGAAGGGCGGCTCGAAGCAGCCGGTCTCCGGGTACGGCCCGTTGGCCCGGGCCTCGAAGTTCGACTTCTGCACGAACGCCGTGACGCAGGCGTCGTCATGAACGCGCAGCGCCACCCGTGCCCCCTCGGGCGTCACGTAACCGTCGTCCTTCCAGCGCGGGGACATCCCGGTGACGGTGAGCGTCCCGCCGAGCCGCTTGCCGTCCTTGGTGACGCGCTCCTCCTCGTAGCCGAGCCGGAGCAGGGCCGCCCGCACCGTCGCGGGGTCCCATTTCCGCTGCCTCCAGAGCCTTTCGAGCACCGGCCTGATGCGGCCGGCCTCCCGCTCGGCGTCCTTCGCGTGGGCGGGAGACATCTCACGCGACCGGCGGGACGCGTTGTTCTCGTTGTAGTGCGGGGCCCCGTCACCGGCTCCGGGCTCCACGTACGGCGAGGCGGCACCCTCGGCCACGCTGGGAGTGGCGGCCCGGGCCGTCGGGTCCGAGGCGTGCAGGTCACCGCATGCGCAGAGGGCGGCGACGAGAACCAGGGCGACAGCGGCAAGCGGACCCCGGCCGAGGGGTGTTGAGGCGGACATGGAGGGACCTTCTCATGGCGGCCGACCATTCGAATCGGTAGGTGCGCGGACGCGACTGGGTACGCGTACTCAGACATGGGGCCGGGAAGGCGACTGTGTGCCATGGCGTCCGACGATCCCCTGGCCCGGCGCTGCTCCGTGAGACTCGCGGACATCGGCGGGCGTGCGCTGTGCTCACGACGCTGTACGGCACGGGCTGACCCGGCACGCTCGTCGTGCGCCCACCTTGGGCATCGAGGATCCTGGACACAGCAGGCAACCGCCGGATCCAGCCCGGCCGACGACAGGGCAGCAGCGCCATGACGATCGACGTGTCCGCGGAGCGCGTGATCCCGCTCCCGCCCGAACGGGTGGCCGAGTACGCCATGGACTGGCGCCATGACGCCGAGTGGACCCAGGGCATCCGCACCGCGGAGCTGACCCGGGAGGCGGATGAAGGCGGCTTCGGCGTGAACGCCGAGATCACCCGGACGGCATACTTCCTCGGCCGCCGCATCCACTACGTGCTGCGCGTGGCCGCGTACGAACCGCCCCGCCTGCTGGACATGATTTCCGTGGCCGGACCGATGCCCATGCACGTGACGTACGCCTTCGAGCCGGACGCACGCGGCACCCGCGCCCGCATTCGCGTCCGGGGCGGCGAAGGCGGCTTCTACCGGCTGGCCGCGCCACTCATGGCCCGGCAGGTCCGCTCCTCCCTCCGCAAGGACCTGCGCGACCTCGAACAGCGGCTCATCGGACGGTAGCGGTGTCCGGACGCTCCGGCGCCCGGGACGCAGGACGGGGCGGGACCCCGCGAGGAGGTCCCGCCCCGTCGTCAAGGGGTCATGCTGCAAGGGGCCGTGCGATCAGAAGCGGTCCGGGGCACGCTCCGGGAGAGGAGACCCGGGGAGCACGTCCCGCTTCTGGTTCTTCCGTGCCTCCGCGTTCGAGTCGGCCGTCGCCTCGCAGGTCACGTCCTTGGCCGGGAGCCTGCCGGTGAGCAGGTAGGCGGTGACCGTGCCGTCCGTGCACGCGTTGCCGCTCGGGTAGACGCCATGGCCCTCGCCGCCGCGGACGGTGACCATCTTCGAGCCCTTCAGGTCGGCGTGCAGGGCCTGACCGCTGGGCAGGGGGGTCTGCGAGTCCCACTCGTTCTGGACGACCAGGGACCCGACCCTGTTGTGCACCTTGGTCGCCGGTTCCACGGACTTGTCCCAGAACGCACAGGGCTTGATGCTGGACGCGAAGTCACCGAAGAGCGGGTAACGGCCCTTGTCCTCGATGGCGTCCCGCCGGTAGCTCTCGGCATCGCGGGACCACGCGGCCGAGTTGTCGCCGCACACCACGGCCCAGAAGCTCGCCGTCATGTTGTCCGTCGGCACCTCGGCGGCATCGGCCGTGGCGCCTGCCGTCCGAGTCCCCTCGGACCCGGTGAACGCCGCGAGCTTCTTCGCTGAGGCGGGCCGGCCGGCCGCGGCCTCCTTCAGCTCCACGAACGCCTCGGTGGCGTACTGCGGGCTGAAGAACGCCGCCCGCAGGCCGCTGCGGATGTCATCACCGGTGATCGGCTGGCCCTCCACCTCGATGGGCTTCTCGTCGGCCTGCGCGACCAGGTCCCAGAAGGTCCGGTCGACCTTTTTCGGGGTGTCACCGAGGCCGTACTGCTCCGAACGCTCGGCGGCCCACTCGGTCCACCGGTCGAACGCGGGCTCTGCGCCCTCCGCCCACCACTGGATCATCCCTCGCCAGGCGCGCGCCGGATCGACCGCGCTGTCCAGCACGAACCGGTCGGCCCGGCCCGGGAAGAGCTGCGTGTAGACGGCGCCAAGGTAGGTGCCGTACGAGTAGCCCACGTACGAGATCTTCTTCTCGCCGAGGACCGCCCGGAGCAGATCCATGTCGCGTGCGGTGTTGCGCGTGGTGATGTGCGGGAGCTTGTCGCCGGCCTTCTCCTCGCACTTGTTCGCGACGTCACGTGCCCAGGCGACGTCCTTGTCGAACGTCTCCTCCTTGTACGGCCGCAGCCAGTTCTCCTCCTCCGGCTCCAGAGCGCAGGAGACCGGGCTGCTCCGCCCCACGCCGCGCGGGTCGAAGCCGATGAGGTCGTACTTCTGCCGTGCGGACTCGGGGAGGCTCTCCCGCATCCCCAGCGGCATGTAGAGCCCCTGCCCCCCTGGGCCGCCGGGGTTGGAGAACAGGACACCGTGGCGCTTGCCGGGTGTGGTGCTCTTGATCCGGGATATGGCTAACTCGATCCGCTTGCCCCCGGGTGCCCGGTAGTCCAGCGGGACCTTGATCGTGGCGCACTGGAACTCCGCCGGGGAGTCGGTGTCGCACCGCTTCCAGCGCGGCTTCTGCTTCATGTACGGGTCCAGCGCGCCCTTGGATGCGGTCGAGGAGGCGGTCGACGGGGTGGCGGCCGGAGCCGCGGTGGCCGTCGAGGTGACGAGCGCGGGAGCCAGCGTTGCCGTGACACTCACGGCCAACAGGGGCGCGAGACGTCGTCTGCGCACGATATCGATCCTTCCTGTCATACGTTCGGACAGGAAAGATCTTTCAGTGGTCGGCCAGGCCTGCGGATCCCTCACCGGGCTGTACTTCGCCTCCACCCCAGGAAGGAGACAACAGCCGTGAGTGGTCCCCGAGTTGTAGGTGACCGGGTGTCAGGGAACCGCCCTGCCGCACCTCTCGTGCGCACCGCCGACGGGCAGTCCCGTCGGCAACGGGCCGTGCCGCTGGTCGAGTGACTGCCGCGGCACCGGTCCGGCGCGGGAGCCGCGGTCCGGCGCCCACGAGGTCAAGCATGGCTGGCGCTCAGCCCCCTCCCGGAGAGTGATCTACCGCTGAGGGGGGACCTGCGTATGCACCATCGACCGCCCCGGAGGCACAGGTGACCTTCAACCCCCTCGAACAACGCGGTATCCCCCTGGACCGCCAGATCAGGAACTGGCGCGAGCTGAACGTGGCTCCCATCGATCCCGATCACTGCGACCCCTACACCCGCTGCCGGATCATCACGATGAACGGCATCGAGGTCGAGGCGATCATGTTCAGTCACCAGCTGGCCCGCAACACCGTCGATCCCGAGGTGAAACGCCGGCTGGCCGAGACGCGCTACATCGAGGCACAGCAGCAGAAGGCGGTGAACTGGCTGCTGCCCGGGGTGTCGTCGGTGCTGGAGACGACCATCGCCTACGAGCAGGTGGCCGTGGACCTGACCGCGTGGGTGGCGCGGATGGAGCCGGACCCGTACCTGAAGCAGGCGTACCAGTTCGGCGTACTGGAGGACTTCGACCATCTGTACCGCTACGCGAACCTGTACGAGATGATCGAGCACCGCAAGGCGGACGCGATCGTCCAAGGCCTGACCGAGGTCATGCCCGGCCGGCCGACGAAGTACCACCACCGCCACCCGGTCGACAACGTCCGCGACCCGTACGCCAAGGACGAGACGAACCCCTTGTCGAAGCTGCACGCGCTGACGATCATGTCGGCGGAACAGCAGACCATGAACTTCTACATGAACACCGGCCCCACCTACATGGAGCCGATCGCCCGTCAGCTCTACCAGGAGATCGGGCTCATCGAGGAGGAGCACGTCACCCACTACGAGTCGCTCGTGGACCCGGGTGAGACGTGGTGGGAGCAGCTGGTCAACCACGAGTACAACGAGTGCTACCTCTACTACTCCTTCATGGAGCAGGAGAGCGATCCCAAGGTGAAGGCGATCTGGGAGCTCCACCTGAACCAGGAGCTGGAGCACCTGCACATCGCCTGTGACCTGATGCGCCGGCACGACGGGCGTGACCCGGAGTCGGTCCTGGCGCCGCGGCTGCCCGACGTCCTGACCTTCGAGCCGAACAAGGCGTACCTGCGGGAGCTGCTCGACACGCAGATCGACCTGACGACGCTCGGAGCCGGATACGTCCGGGAGGCGCACGAGCGGTTCGAGAAGCTGCAGGAGCAGATCCACGGCGGTGAGGCGCCGCCCAGCGAACGGGTGATGACGCAGCACGACGAGATGTTCGGGCGGGAGTACCGCGTCGAAACCGAAGGGGAACACCCCGATCCCGCCCTGCGGGAGAAGTGAGGAGACCGGTCATGGAGCTTCACACGCCGCAGGCCGGCGACGACGCCGTCCCGGACGTCGACGTGGTGGACCTGCTCATGCGCCAGCACGGGGACATCCGCAACCTCTTCGACGAGGTCGAGGCCGCCGAAGGCGACGCCCGGCAGGAAGCCTTCCGCCGCCTGGTGCGGCTCCTCGCCGTCCATGAGACGGCGGAGGAGGAGGTGGTGCACCCGTTCGTCCGCCGCAGCGTCGCCGGCGGTGAGGACGTCGTGGAGGACCGCCTCGCGGAGGAGCGGTCGGCGAAGGAGACGCTGAGCGCCCTGGACGGCCTGGACACAGACGACCCCAAGTTCCTGCCGCAGCTGCTGGCGCTGCGCACCGCGGTCCAGGAACATGCCCGCGCGGAGGAACGCTACGAGTTCATCCACATCAGGCGCAGCGCCGATGCCGGTGCACTGGCGTCACTGGCCAAGGGGGTGAAGGCGGCCGAGGCCATGGCGCCCACTCGGCCTCACCCGGGCGTGGAGTCCGCCGGGGCCAACGTGGCGCTCGGTCCGGTCGCCGCCCTGATGGACCGGACCCGCGACGCCGTTCGCGCGGCCATGGGCCGCGACTGATCGTCTCACCGGCACATCAGCGACCTGGTCCCTGCTTGGGCAGGGACCACGGGGCCACCCGCCGCCTCGCGCGTGGTGCCCGTCACGGGCCGGACCAGCCGCTCTCCCACTCCTCTCGCCCCTCCTGGGGCTTTCTCTGGGGCTCTTCCTCGGGCTTCTCGGTCTCCTCGTCCGCGCGGTCCCCCTCAGCCTGCGACGGGGTGGTCCGTGGCGCGTCGCGACGACCGGCCTCGTCCGGCTCCGGACGCGTCTTTGTGACCTCCTGGCGCTCGCCCTCTGCCTGGGACGGGGTCTGCTCACTCATCGTCGGCCTCCTCGGTGCGAACGCGGTGTGCTACTCCTGGCGTGCCTGTTGATGCTCTTGCCCGGGGCGGAGCGCAGCCAGGCGGCGATCCAACCGGTCTGCATCGCGGCGTCGAGGAGGTACGTGGGCCGGATCCGGCCCTTCGGGACGTAGATGAGATCGATGGCCAGCAAGGTCAACGCGGTGCCGAGACCGATGCGGCGTGCCTGCGCCGGGCCCTGCGGGGACGGCGCGGCCGCGAGCTGGGAGACTCCGGCGGAGACCAGCAGGCCACCCGTCGTCATCTGGAGCCAGACGTCGACCTTCGGGCCGAACACCCACTCGAAGCTGCGCAGGTGCAGCAACGGCCACAACCCGCCCACGACGTTGAACGCGCCGTGCGCCATCGCGACCGTGTGCGCCCGTTCGGGCGCTCTGGCCTCGATCATGTGCCGTCCCTTCGCCTGCGTGGCGACGGCCGGGTACCCGGTCGGCCCGGCAGGAAACGAAGGTGCCTCGGCCGGGCATGCCGAGTCGGCGTGTGCCCCCCGCCGGCGCGCGGCTCGCTGCCCACGGCGGACGTCAGAGTTGATGGGCGCGGGTGCCGCGCAACCGGCCCCGGGTGTCCAGCAGCAGTCGGGCGTGCTCGGGCAGCCGGTCCAGCGGAACGGTGTCGTGGTCCTGCACCAGGATCGTGAGGTCCGCGTCCGCGGCGGCGCCCAGTGCGTCGACGGACCGCTGCACCGGTTCGCCGCCCGGCGACCAGGCGTCGACGAACGGGTCGTGATACGTGACGTCGGCGCCGCTCTCCCGGACCAGCCGGGCGATCGCGGCGGCCGGGGTGGACCGCAGGTCCCTGCTGTTGCGCTTGTAGGTCACCCCGACCAGCAGCACCCGCGCGTCGCGCAGGGCCCTTCCCCGCTCGTCGAGCAGGTGCTCGGCGCGCCGCACGACGTGCGCCGGCATCCCGGCGTTGACCTCCTGCGACAGCTCGACCAGCCGCAGCGGGATCCCGCCGGTGCGCGCCCAGTGCGTGAGATAGACGGGATCGACCGGGATGCAGTGCCCACCCACACCCGGTCCGGGCCGGAACTCCTGGAAACCGAACGGTTTCGTGCGCGCGCAGTCGAGGGCCTCCCACACATCGACTCCCAGTGCCCGGGCGGCGACGGCGAGTTCGTTGACCAGGGCGATGTTCACGTTGCGGTAGGTGTTCTCCAGGAGTTTCGCCAGTTCGGCCTCGCGTGCGGAGCCTGCCTCCACGACTCGGTCGCACAAGTGCCGGAAGAAGTCGGCGGCGACCGCTGTGCACCTTGGGGTGCAGCCACCCACGACGCGCGGGGTGTTCCGCACACCGAAGGTCTCGTTGCCCGGGTCGATGCGCTCGGGTGAGAAGGCGAGGGAGAAGTCCGTTCCGGCACGGAGTCCGGAGGCCTGCTCCACGATGCCACGGACGACGTCGTCCGTGGTGCCCGGGAAGGACGTCGACTCCAGGACGACGAGGGTGCCGGGCTTCAGACGGTCCCCGAGACCGGAGGCGGCGCGCCGCACATGGGAGAGATCGGGTCCGCCCGTGTCGTCCAGAGGTGTGGGGACGCAGATCACGGCGACCGAGGCCTCCGCCGACAGGCTCTCGTCGGCGGACGCCCGGAAACCGGCGTCCAGCATGGCGGCGAGGTCGGCATCGTTGACGTCGGGGACGTGCGAGTGGCCCGCGTTCAGGGATGCGGCGACGGACGGGTTCTCGTCGATCCCTGTGACACGCATGCCGGCGCGGCACGCCTCCCGGGCGAGCGGGAGACCGGTGTAGCCGAGTCCGATGACGGCGACGCTGTTCATCATGGTCTTCGTGTCCCAGTAGCTCGGAGTCAGCGGATGTCGGAGGTCCTACGGGCAGCCAGGAGCGCGAGGGTCCGGCGGCAGGTCTTTCCGCTGGGGCCGAGTGGCATCTCCTGGACCAGCAGCAGGAGTTCGGGGAGTTTTCGGCGCTCCAGTCCGCGCTGGGACTCCAGGAACGTCGTGAGTTCCTCCAGGTCCGGCGCCGGCGCGCCCGGCGCCTTGCGGATGCACGCGCACAGGCGCTCCCCCAGTTCCGGGTCGGGCACACCGACGCAGGCCACCTCGGCCACGGCGGCATGCGCGGCGAGTTCGCGTTCCACCTCCGCCGGGCTGATGTTGTAACCGCCTCTCACGACGATCTGCTTGATGCGGCCCAGTACGTGGAGCCTGCCCTGGTCGTCCAGGAACCCGCGGTCGCCGGTGCGCACCCAGCCGGTCGGGGTGCGGTAGCGGGCGTCGAGGCCGGGGTCGGCGACGTAGCACAGGGGTGTCATGGGGCCTCTGGCGCAGATTTCGCCGGGCTGTCCGGCCGGTACGGGGGCACCGGTGTCGTCGGTGATGCGGATCCGCGCCACGGCCGGGTCGGGACGTCCCGTGCCCGCCTCGGGCCGGAGCCCGGTGGCGGCGGTGTGGCAGTTCACGCCGTCGGATGATCCGTAGACGGTGATGACGGGGCGGCCGAACCGGGCGCGGCACGCCTGTGCGGTGGCGTCCGGGAGGGGCGCGCCGCTGGAGACGACGGCCTGGAGGCCGGTGAAGTCCTCCTGGGGCGTGGGGGGTTGTTCGGCGATGCGGTGCAGCATCGTGGGCACGCCGAAGACGTGGGTGGGACGGTGCTCGACGATCGCGCGGAGTGCCGCGGCCGGGTCGAAGGAATCCTGCACCAGCAGCGTTCCGCCGAGGGCGGCGAGGGTGACGCAGGTGCCGCAGGAGCCGAAGGAGGAGGCCAGCGGGACGAGCACGAGGTTGCGCATCGGGCCGTCCCCGGCGTGCAGGGCACGTACGTAGGTGGCGCGGCCGCCGGCCATCGCGTTGTGGGAGTAGGCCACCATCTTGGGTTCGGCCTCCGAGCCGGAGGAGACCAGAATGCGGGCGGGTGCTTCGGGGTCGACGGGACGCGGCACGAAGGGCCGCTGCGCGGGCGCATTGAGTGACTGCGCGGTCCGGTGGCCCTCCTCGAAGGTGAACACCGTTTGGAGGTAGGGCAGTTGAGCATGTGGCACCGCGTCGGAGGAGTGGGCGACGATGACCGCGCGGGCGCGGGCGCGGGCGAGCAGGCTCGCCGGGCCCCGGCTGCCGGGCCCCGGCGGATAGGGCAGTGCCACCGCTCCGATCGCGGCGACCGCGAGTTCCGCGGCCACCGCGTCGCGCCCGTTCGGCACCCGTACGGCAATGATGTCCCGTTCGCCCAGGCCTTCTTCGGCGAGCCGGGCGGCGATGTGCCGTACCCGGGTGTCGAGTTCGGCGTAGTCCGCCGTGCCCGCCGAGTCGATGACGGCCGTCCGGCCGGGGTGCCGCCGTGCGTGTCCGGAGAAGAGCGTGTACAGGTCACGGTCGGGGCAGTGGCCCTGTTCGGACCAGGCGCGCCGCACCGGGGCGGGCACCAGGTCACGGATCTCGACGCCGGCGTTCGATGTCCATCCGGCCCTCATGAGAACTCCCAGGGTGCGAGGGGGGCCGCGTACTCCCCGACGGTCAGCGCCGGAGCGAACCGCGGGTCGCGGGCCAGGTCCGCGAGGCTGGTGCACACCGGCGTGGCGGCCACGCCCGCTGCCGCCAGGTCGGGCAGCCAGTCGGCGGTGGACCGCGTCCGGGCCCGGGAGGCGACCGCGTCGGCGCCCGCCGAGGCGCCGAGGCCGAGCGCTCGCGCGAGGCGCTCCGGCCGCTCACGGGCCTGCGGTCCCAGCGAGATGTACCCGTCCCGGGTGCGCAGCGGTCGGTCCAGTGCTGCGGGCCGTCTCCGCCCGCGGGGCACGAGGGCGGCGGCGGAGTACAGGGAGGAGTCCACGCGACCGCCCCTTCCGGTACGCAGCCGTGCCAGCAGTGCCGCCAGGACGCCGTGCGCGCAGGTCAGTCCGCCGAGGACGTCGGTGAGCGTCATCAGGGAGGGCGCGGGCGGCTCGTCCGCGGGCCGCACGGCGGCGGCGAGGCCGCTGTGCGCCTGGACCAGGTAGTCGGTCCCCACGGGTGGCTCCGGCCCCAGGGCGTCGCCCCAGCCGGAGGCCCACGCGTACACCAGTCCGGGACGCGCCGCACGCAGGTCTTCGGCGTCCAGCCCGAGCCGGGCCGCCTTGCCCGGCGCCCAGTTGTGCAGGAACACATCGGCCTCGGACACCAGCTCACGGACGGCCCGCCGCCCCGCGTCCGTGGTGAAGTCGATCTCCATGACGGGCTTTCCGGCGCTGAGGGCGCTGAAGCGGGCCGAACACGTGCCTGCCATCGGAGGGATGCCGCGCATCGGGTCACCGCCCGGCGGTTCGATCCGTAGGACGTCGGCGCCCAGGAGCCGCAGGACATGGCCGGCCATGGGCCCCTGGACGCGTCGTGCCGACTCGACGACCCGCAGTCCCTCCAGGGGCGCCGCTGCCGTGCAGGCCCTGTCGATCGCGGTGCCGCCCGGTTCCGGGAACGGTGTGAGGGTCCACGGCGGCGTCACCGTGGGCGGCAGGGGGTCCCGCCGTACGGGCAGCACGGCGGCACCCGACCGGTCCGCCGCCGACCGGACGGCCGTGAACGAGGCACGCCGCACGGTCGCGGACAGTGCGGGAGGCAGCGCGCAGGTGGCGGTGGCGAACCGCTGCTGGAACGACCGCCATCCGCGACCGGTGTCGGCACGGTCCGCGCCGAGCAGCCGCCAGAAGTCCAGCCATCGCTCGGCGTCGAGGGCTTCGAGTTCGAAGCGCACGCCGTCGGCGGAGACGAAGGGGCAGCCGGTTACCAGCTCTTCGCCCGTGCGGGCGAGGCCGTCTTCTGGGTCGTCGCCGTCCGCGGTCGCTGCCGCGAGGTACTGGGCGAGGGCCAGCAGCGCGGCCTGGCCCACCGACGTCCGCACCCGCGTCACGTCGGCTCCGGCGGCCCGCGCGAGGAGTGCCGCGCAGACTCCCTGGGCCGCCAGGACGCCCGCCACCGTGGAGGCGTAGTCGACGGCGAGCGGGGCCGGGCGTCCGGCCACCCGGCCGTGGACGTGCATGATCCCACAGGCCGCCTGGACGGCTCGCTCGTCGGCCAGGGGGACGGAGAGCGGGCCCTGCCAGTCGATCTCCCAGCCGACAGTGGCGGTGGCGGGGTCGCCCACCAGGTCGAGGAGGTGGGCCGCGACCCCGGCGGCCACCGGCGCTGTGGCCGGGGCTGCGGCGCGCGGCACGCAGAGCGTCATCGGGCGTCCTGCGGGAGTGGCCGCAGGCCGTCGTCCGCCTCGTCGGCCTCGTCGGCCCGCGGGCGCCGGCCGTGTACGGAGTAGACGACGCTGGACGCGGCGCAGAACGACGGGTCCCGCATCACCGCCCGTACGTCCGCCAGCTGCGCCTCGGTCAGGCCCGCGGCCAGGAGTTCGTCCCGCAGGTGGTACGTGTGGTTGAGCTGCATGAGCAGGCCCGGCGACCCCGCGGCGCGCAGTTCGATGCGCGGTCGCGGGTCGATGTCGACGAGCCCCGCGGCACGCATCGCGGCCGGCGCGTGCCGGGCCCAGTGGGGGTCTCCCCCGCCGGCCCGCAGGACGGCGCACTTGGCGTCGAGGAAGGCCGCGTAGAGCCGCGCGGACTCCTCGTCCGGGGTGAGCAGGGGCGGTTCGTAGGAGGCGTCGAACTCCTCGATGTGCAGCCACCCTCCGGGCTTGAGGGCGCGCACCAGTTTGGCGAGGACGGCGAGCCGCTCGGGCAGGTGCTGGAGGACGAGCCGGGCGACGACGAGGTCGAAGGCGGCCTCGGGGAGCGGATCGCTCACCACGTCGTGCTCGACCGCGGTCAGGCACGGCCCTTCCTGGAGGTGGTGCGGCTTGACGTCGGTGGCCATGACCTCGCCGGTGGGGGCGACGCGTTCGGCGAGCCACCGGGCCACGCTGCCGCTGCCGGAACCGACGTCCAGGCACCGCCACCCGGTGGTGACTCCGGTCTCGGCGAGCCTTGCGAAGGTCATGGGGTCGTAGGCGTCGGTGAGGCAGCGGTGCAGTTCGTCGCTGTGCACGCTGTCGTTGTCGAAGGCGTAGCCCGGGGCGGGGCCCTGGCTCTCGCGCATGTCGTCTCCCCCTTGTCCGGTGTCAGGTCCACCGGCCGGAGCCGCAGGTGCCGGTACGTCCGGTGAGGTGGTGCAGCAGCTCCCGGCGCCGCACCTTGCCGGTGCCGGTGCGCGGCACCTGGTCCCAGGTGAGTGCGACCGGTTCGCGCAGCGGCGGCAGGTCGCGCACCGCTTCCTTCCAGCGGGCCGGGTCCACACGGCCGTCGGCGGTGACCACGACGGGCAGCGGATCCCGGCCGGGTTCGGCGAGGACGACGCACTCCAGGGCGTTCGGCAGCCGGGCCTCCAGGAGGTCCTCGGTCCGCAGGCAGCTGAGCTGCGGGGTGCGGTCGACCTCTCGGTCGAGGAGTTCGATGCTGCCGTCGCGGTTGCGCGCGCCGATGTCGCCGGTGTTCCACCAACCACCGTGGCGCTTGGCCGACCAGCGGTCCTCCTCTCCGACGTAGCCGAGGGCGCAGGCGGCGGTCCTGGCCAGGACCAGACCCGCGTGCCCCGACGGCAGGGGCCGGAAGGTGTCGGGGTCGACCACCCGCAGCCGTGTCTTCACGGGCACCGGACGTCCGAGGTTCCGGGTTCCGGTCCCGCCCGACGCCCGGCGGACGGACTGCCGGGTGTGGAAGCGGAAGGTCAGGGGGCCCGTCTCGGTCTGCCCCCATCCCTCCATCCACACGGGACTGCGGTGCCGGCTCGCACCGAGGTACGCGCGGACGGTGGGGGGATGCACGGCGTCGTACGTGCTGATGACCATGCGGACGCGCCGGAACGGGTTGTCCAGTCCCTCGGTCAGCGGCTGGAAGCGCACGAACGAGGCGGGCAGCGCCTCCAGGACGGTCGGCGGATGGGCGCGCAGCACGGGGTCGGCGAGGTTCGGGTCCTGCGTGGTGATGATCGAGATCGCGGCGGGGCCCCTGCACAGGGCGCTCGCGGTCCAGCAGAACGTCCTGCCGTGGGCGAAGGCGCTCGCGTTGGCGAGGACATCGGTGCGCCGCAGGCCGATCCGCGGCAACCGCACGCACTCGAACCGCGCCAGCTTCCCGATGATCGTGCGGGTGGAGTGCACCACCAGCTTGGGCACACCGGTGGTGCCGGAGGTGTGGTTGATGATCAAGGGCTCGTCGTCGTGGCGGCGGTGAGGCCCGGGAGCGGTGTGTCCGCGTACGTCGTCCAGGCCCAGCGTCCCCGGCACGGCGCCGTCCAGCACCAGGGTGGCCCGTGCGGTCGAGGCCAGGTCGGTGCCCTCCTTCCGGCCGCGTGCCAGCACCTGTGCCGTCGTGACGAGCAGCGCGGGGCCGAGCCGCGCCAGCAGCGTGCCCAGCGCCTCCCCGGACAGGTGCGCGGACAGCTGCGCGGGTACGGCGCCGACGCGCACGGCGGCGCAGGCCAGCAGGTCGTAGTCCCAGTGGTTGTCCTTGACGATCGCCACCCGGTCGCCGGGACCGGCCCCGGCGGCGGCCAGCCAGCCGGCCGCCTCCCGTACGAGCGCGGCGAGGTGCGGGAGCGTGTGGTGGGTCCGGGCGCCCGCGTCGATGTCGAACGGCCGGTCCAGGTGGACGCGGGTGCCGACCTGTTGCTCGGCGCACTCGTCGAACAGGACGCCCATGTCGTGCGGTTTCACGAGACGTTCTCCTCGGTCGGGCGGGAGGCGGGGCGGGGCCGTCCGGCCGACCGCGGTGGCCGCAGCCGGCTGAGGACGCGAGAGGCGGCGAGCGCGCCCGAGCGCACGGCGCCTTCGCTGGCCGGCCGCAGCATCACCCAGTCCCCGGCGTACTCGACCGGCCGTACGGCACGCCGCATGAACGGCCCGCGTCGGCGCAGGGCGTCGGGAGTGGCCTCCGGCAGGCCGTGGGGGAAGGCGTGCACGAAGTGGCGCCCGGCACTCTTCTCCAGACCGGGGACGTACCAGGTGGCCGCGCGAACGAGCCGCTCGGCGGTCTGCCGTTCCGGCGCGGTCAGCAGGTCGGGGATGCTGCGGGCGTCGGCCATCAAGGTCAGCAGCCCCTTGCCGGCGGGCGCCCGGTCCGGGTGCTTGGCGTGGTCCACGATGATCGCGGAGAGCACGTCGTCCTCCGCGTCCGGTGTCAGCAGGACGTACAGCGGCTTGCGGCACGCAGGTGCGAGCGGCCGGTCCAGCAGGCAGCTGACCTTGAGCGTGGGGGTGAAGGTGCAGGCCGACAGGAACGACAGCTCGTCGGCGGGGGCGCCGGCATGCAGGCGCGCGGCGACCGGGGCGGGCACGCTGAGGACCACCGAGCGCGCCGTGACGCTGTCGTTCCCGACGCGCAACCGCACGCGGCCCTCCTCGGTGACGACCTCGTGCACCTGACTGCCGGTGACCACGTCCAGTCCTTCGGCCAGCCGCCGCGCGAGCAGGTCCATGCCGTCGCGGTACGTCCGCCAGCCGGTGGCCGGACCCACCTCCAGGAGCAGGCTGAGCATCGGTGCGACGGCGGAGCGCGCCGTGTCCCAGCCGAAGAAGCTTCCGGCGACCGGCTGCAACAGGTAGTCGTGCACGTCCCTGTGGTACCGGCGCGCGAACTCCCTGGCCGTCAGGGTCCCGGCCGGGGTCCGTTCGGGGTGGTCGGCGTCGAACTCCCGGCGGTGCGACGCCGTCCAGGCCAGGATCCGGGCGAGGTCGAACCGGGCTCGGGGCGAGAGCCCGGCGCCGGTGAGCACCGCGGAGGGGTCCGCCGCTCCCGGGTGGGCCCGTCCGCCGCGCCACACGCCGACCGACGTGCCGATCCGTGGCACGTCGCGGTGCGGCACGCCCAGCCGTGACAGCAGTTCCCAGGTCGCGCGGTAGCCCTGCGCCGAGATCTGCTCGGCGCCCTCGTCGATGGTGTATCCGTCGTGCCGGAAGCTGCGCATCCTGCCACCGACGTGCTCCTGCTGCTCGTAGACCCGTACCTCGAGGCCCGCGCGCCGCAGTTCGTGCGCGGTGGTCAGTCCCGCCATGCCCGCGCCGACCACGGCCACGTCGAGATCAGGGCTCATCCGGTGGCCCCCGCGCCGACGATCAGGTTCGCCGTGATCAGCAGCACGGTGCCGACCCGGTGTGCGGGGAAGCCGAGCTTGCGGGCGCGCATGATGTCCCCGTGGCGGAAGCCGGTGAGGAACTGCCGCACGCGCAGCGCGGTGACGGGCAGCATCAGGAACACGAACCACCACGGGGCGATCCCGGTGGCGGAGGCGACGGCGCCGGTCAGGAACTCCGCCGCGGAGAGCGACCCGATGAAGACGGCGTTGCCCTTGGGCGACACCAGGCACGCCACGGTGCGACGCCCGACGGCCTGGTCCCCGGGGATGTCGTTGGTGTTGGAGTACACACCGAACAGCAGCGGTCCGAAACCGAAGAGCACCCCTTGCACCAGCACGAATCCGGAGAAGTGGCCTGCCGCGAGCCCGTACGCGCCCATCACCAGGGCCGCGCCCAGCCCGGCGAGGAAGATCTCCTGGAAGCCGCGGTAGCTGATCTTCAGCCCGTAGGAGTACTGGACGGAGACCACGAACAGGACCACGACCAGCGCCACGGTCCAGGTGGGCCGGTGCGGGGCGGTCGCCACGGCGGCGGCCCACAGGGCGGCGCCGGCGGCGGCCGTGGCCCACCCGAAACCGAGCGCTTCGCGCAGGGTCAGGGTCCCCGCCACCAGCGGCTTGCGCAGCTTGTTGCGCAGCGGGTCGTCAGGACCGTAGTTCGCGGCGTCGCTGCCGTCGCGATAGCCGGTCACGTCGTCGAGGGCGACCATCGCCACGATGACGCAGACCGCGCCGGCAAGGAACAGGGTGAGCGTCACGATCGTGGTGGGCCGCAGACCGGAGACGGGCAGCAGCACCGCGGACAGTGCCACGGCGACGCTCGGGTAGTAGTCGTAGACGTCGAGTTTGCCCAGCCGGGCATAGCTGCGCAGTTTGCTCTCGGGACGTGCCGTTTTGGACGTGAGCGGTCCGGCCTCGGTGCGGGTCGTCATCTGCTCCGCTCCTTCGAGTGGTTCGGTCAGCGGCTGCGGCTCAGCCCGGCGTACGCGCAGACCGTGTCCGCGATGTGCTCCACCTGGGCGTCGGTGAGGCGGGGGTGGACCGGGATGGCCAGTTGGCGTCGGCTGGCGCTCTCCGCGTGCGGCCAGCGCCGGCCCGCGGGCGCGAACCGGGTGAAGGCGGCCTGGTGCGGCAGCGGGAGCGGGTAGTAGACGTGGCTCTCGATGCCCCGGTCGGCCAGATACCGCTTCAGTTCGTCCCGCTCCTCGACGAGCAGCGAGTACACGTAGAAGCAGCGGCCGTTGCGGCCCGGCGGAGGGGGCAGCACACCGCGCTCGGCGAGCGGTGTGAAGCGTTCGGTGTAGTGGTCGGCGATGCGGGCCCGGCGTTCCAGCAGGTCGGGAAAGCCGCGGAGCCGGTGGAGCTGGAAGGCGGCGAGCACTTCGTCGAACCGGCTGTTGTAGCCGGTTCGCGGGTAGACGAACCGCTCTCTCTGCCCGTGGTTGCGCAATGACCTGACCGTGCGGGCCAGTTCGGGGTTCATGGTGACGACGGCGCCGCCCTCGCCGGCTGTTCCGAAGGTCTTGACCTGGACGAAGGAGAACACTCCGGCCTCGCCCCAGGTCCCGGCGGGGCGGCCGTCGAGGACACCGCCCTGCGCGACCGCCGAGTCCTCGACGAGGCGCACTCCGTGCCGCCGGGCGATCTCGCTCATGCGGGGCATGTCGGCCATCACCGAGAACATGTGCGCGGGCATGATGGCCCTGGTCCGGTCGGTGATCGACCGTTCGACCTGGTCCGGGTCGGCCACTATCGTCCACGGGTCGATGTCCGCGAACACCGGCGTCGCCCGCAGCCCCGCCACGGTGTTGGCCAGCGGAGCACAGCCGTAGGCCGGTACGACGACCTCGTCGCCGGGTCCGATGCCCATGGCGTGCAGGACGAGGGTCAGCGCGGAGGTGCCGCTGGAGCAGGCCACGACGTCGGCGGCGCCGAGCGAGTCGCGCAGGGCCTCCTCGAAGCGGGCGGTGTGCTCGCCGAGCAGGAACCTCTGCTCCGGTGCGGTGCCGATGTCGTGGACGAGGTCCATGAGCTGCTGCCGGTCGTCCTCGAAGAGGTCCGGGGGAAAGAAGGGAACCGTCACGCCGGCCTCCCCGTCGTGAAGCGGCGGACGAGGTCGCACACCGTGTCGACGTCGTCGAGGCTCATGTCGGGGTACAGCGGGAGGGCGACGGTGCGCTCGCAGGCCCTCTCGGCATGCGGGAAGTCGCCGCGCCGGTACCCCAGATGGGCGAAGCACTCCTGGAGGTGCAGCGGGGCCGGGTAGTACGTCTCGGTGCCCACGCCGTGCTCGGCCAGGTACCCGGCCAGTTCGTCGCGCCGCTCGACCTCGACGAGGTAGACGTAGAAGACGGGGTCGGTCCGCGCGGTGCGGGGCACCACGGTGGGCAGCCGGAGTACGCCGGGCGTGCCGGACAGCCGTTCGGTGTAGGCGGCGGCGAGCCGGGCCCTGCGCGTGATGTCCTCGTGCAGTCGGGTCAGTTTGGCGAGGAGGACGGCCGCCTGGATGTCGTCCATCTTGCTGTTGACGCCGTTGACGGTGGTCTCGTTGCTGATGCCCGGGAAGTGGGCGAGCGTCCGGCCGAAGCGCCCGTGGTGACGCAACGCCGCCGCCGTCTCGGCGAGTTGGGGGTCGTCGGTCAGGATCGCGCCGGCGTCGCCGATGGCCCCCAGTGTCTTGGTGGGGAAGAACGAGAGCACGCCACCGGATCCGAGCAGTCCGGCATGGACGCCGTTCCACCGCATGCCGATGGCCTCGGCGCTGTCCTCCACCACGGTCAGCCGGTGGTGGTGCGCGATGTCGAGCAGCGCGTCCATGTCGGCCATCTGGCAGAACAGGTGGACGGGCATGATCACCCGGGTGCGTGGAGTGACCGCGTCGGCCACGGACTTGGGGTCGATCGTGTAGGTGACGGGGTCGATGTCGGCGAAGACCGGGCGGCCGCCGGCCAGTACGACGGAGGAGGCCGAGGCCACGAACGTGAAGGCGGGGACGACGACTTCGTCTCCGGGCCGCAGGCCGCAGGCGCGCAGAAGCAGGACGAGGGCGTCGGTGCCGCTGTTCACGCCGACCGCGTAGCGTGCGCCGGTCCACCGGGCCAGTGCCTCCTCGAACCGGGCGACCTGCCGGCCGTGCGAGAACTTGCCGTCGTCGAGGACTTCGGTGAGCCGGGACCGGATGTCCGGCCAGAGCGCTTCGAAGGTCCGGGCCTGGGTGAAGAAGGGCACCTGTACCGAGGTGTCGTGCCCGGTGCCGGTCGCCCGGCCGCGCCTGCCGTCCCTCGGTCCGGGGGATGCGCTGGACATGGTTCCTTTCGTCGCGCCGAGGCGCATCGGAGTGCCGGCGAGGGGTGACGCCGGCGCTCCTCGTGGGCCGGGGAGCGCCGGACGCGGGAGGGGTGGGTCGCGGACGGGTCAGAGCAGGGAGAACTCCAGCTCACCGGAGTGGTAGCGGTGTACGGCCGCGATCAGCTCGTCGACGGACAACTGGCCGTCGCCGTCCGTGTCGATCAGCTTGAACGCCGTGCCCGCCGTGGACTCGTTGCTGCCGATGGCCACGATCCAGCGCTGGAACTCCTGCGGGCTGACGTGACCGTCACCGTCGGTGTCGCACAGGTCGGCGATCGCGCTGATCGTCGGACGCAGCACCTGGTCGAAACCGGCCTGCCCGCGGTCGAGCACCTGCTCCCCTGCCACGGCGCTGAACTGGTCGAAGCCCAGTGCACCGTCGTGGCCGACTCCGGCCTGTCCCGCGAGGTGATCCCACATACCGAGGTACGCGTCGGTGAGGGCCCGGCCCTTCGGGGAACTCTCGGTTTCCCCGAATGCGAGCAGAATGCGCTTTGCCTCGCCTTCCCAGTCACTGCGATCGATGGTGCCGTCGCCGTTCTTGTCCCACATGTCGAAACGGCGACGCAGCCGCTGCTCCTGTACGGAAGTGCTCACGCTTCTTCCTTTCGTCTTCCTTTTGGGGACCTGCGCTTCAGATAGTTTCCTGAACTGGTTTCGCCAACCCACTCTTACGAGTGAGAAGAAAGGGGCGGGGCATTTATATGCCCGCACCATCACTTCGCCGACTCAGCAAAACCACCATCCCCGCCACGATGATCGGGGTGACTTGGGAGATGAGTTGACCGACCACGTCCACGGTCTCGAAGCGCCCGAGATGCGCCACGTGGAATATCAGGTGCGGAATCGTGAAGGTGAGGCAGCCGAAGGCCGCCGCCCGCACCAGAGACCGCTCGGGACGAACAGCGGCCCACAGCAGAACCGTCGTCAGGCCGAGCGACAGAGCACCCAGATCACGCAGGAGGTGTTCGTTGTAAGGGGGGAATTTGGTCACCCACGCGAAAGCCGGGAGAGGAAACGCGTCGTGGAACGATCGAGGCGCGCACAGAGCCCACGCGCCGGGCACCCCCTGCCCCAGGGCCAGCAGCACCAGCGCGGCGCGCACCCGGAGGCGCCCGGTCTCCGGCGCCGGTCCCGCCGACGCGGCCCGTCGGCCGGTTCCGCGGGCCTCGGCGGCGGACAGGGGCCCGCCCTCGGCACCCGCGGGACTCATCAGTGTCCGCGGGCGGGGGCCCGCTCCGAGCCGCCCTCCTGCGGAGCGGTCGCCGCCGTGGGTCCGCGCGTCAGACACCCAGGAGCGGGGCGTCGAGCTCACCCGCGTGGTACTTGCCCACTGCGGCTACGAGTTCGTCGACGGACAGCCGCCCGTTTCCGTCGGTGTCCACCTGGCGGAACGCCTCGTCCGCGTCGATCCGGTCGCTGCCGATGGCCCCGAGCCACTTCCGGAACTCCTGCGGATCGACCTGCCCGTCGCCGTCGATGTCGCACAGGTCGACCATCGCGCGGATGCTGGGCCGGAGCACGGCGCTGAAGCCGACGGCGCCCTTGCTCAGCATCTGCGCGTCGGCGATCTCGACGAACTGCTCGACCGTCAGGGCCTCACCGGCGTCGCGGCCGGCCTGTTGCATCATGTAGTCCCACATGTGCGGGTACGCGTGCAGCAGCGCCTGCGCCTTGGGGGAGTTCTCCTCTTCACCGAAGGCCTCGACGATGCGCCGGGCCTCCGCCTCCAGGTCGCCGCGCTCGATACGCCCGTCCCCGTCCGTGTCGTACAGCGCGAAGCGCTGCCGGAGCCGCTCGGCCTGGGCGGTCTTGTTGGACATCTCACTCCTCGTCGTCGAAAAACTGCGGAGAAATCCGCCTGTCTCGCACTCGGAACCGCGGGAATCCGAAAAGGATGCTTTTTCGGATTGCTCGAGGGTGATTCAGCCTCGCTGCAAGATACATGAGTACTAGCAGCCTTCCGGGCCTGTCAACGGAGATAAGTGCCCCGGAAGAGCGCAGAAACATTTCTTCCGCTCACCGATCACCGCGCCACGGCCGATTGTTTTCGTCCACGGGTTCGGCCTCGAGGCCGGAGTCGCCAGCCTGAGCCGCATCGACCGGTCCGGCCGGACGCCAGAGCCATCTCCGCCGTGAATTTCAGCCATCCTGCCGTGGGACTCGGAAAGGGCGCCCCCGCGCACTGCGGGCCACCATCGGATACGATGCGCCGAGGCCGTGACAATCCTTTCTCCGCGCATTCCGTGAGGACTTCAGCGCGCGTTTCAGGGACGGACGGGATGGGTATGCAGAAGAATTTCGATTCCATTCTCCAGCCTGCGCCCGGTGCGCCCGACGTCGCATTCGCACGCGAAATCATACCGGTGTGCGACTTTCGGAAAGACTGCGCGAAAAAAGGGGTCGAGCCGTGCTGTACACGTTGATCGTCGGCCTGGGCCGCTCGGGCCTGGGGCTGCATGTGCCGGTGCTGTCGCGCGCCCGCTCGCAAGTCCTCGGCACCTTCGCCGATCACCCCATCGTGGGAGTGGATCCGGGCAACACCGCCCGTGCCGAGCAGCGGGATCTGCTGATCGCCGATTCCCTGCGCCGGGCGCGCGATCTTCTGGACCCGGCGCGGACCGTCGTCCATCTGTGCACTCCCCCCGCCGTGCGCGCCGAGGTGCTCCGCGAGGTGGCCGCGCTCGGGTTCTCGCGGATCCTCATGGAGAAGCCGCTGGCCGGTGACCTGGACACGCTGCGGTGCGTCCTGCGGCTCGCGCGGGAACAGGAGCTGCGCCTGTCCGTGGTGGCGCCCTGGCTGCACAGCACGCTGACCCGGCGTCTCGTCCACCTGGTGGGCAACCGGGGGCTCGGCGCTGTTCGTGCCGTGTCCGTCACCCAGCACAAGCCCCGGTTCCGGCGCTCCCTGAGCACCAGCAGTCACACGTCCGCCTTCGACGTGGAAGCGCCGCACGCGGTGGGTCTCCTCCTGCGCCTGCTCGGTGACGCGCAGTTGCGCGGCGCGCACTGCGCCGACCTGCGCGTGGGACCGACGACGGTGCCGGACATGGGTGGTGCCCACCTCGAACTGCTGCACACGGGTGGGATCCGCAGCACGGTGCTGTCCGACCTGTCCGCACCGGTGCGTCAGCGGCGGATCGTCCTCGGCATGGACGACGGAAGCGTCGTCGGGCACTACGCGGTCGGCCAGGACGACGACTTCGCACAGTTGGAGATCACACGTGACGGCCGCACGACCCGCGAGGTCTTCCGTGACGACTCCCTCACGGCATGTCTGACCCATGCCTATCGCGGCTACGCCGAGGGCGGCGACGGGGCCGGCGACCTCGGCCTGCACGTGCGGACGGTGGAGCTGCTCGACGAGGCGAAACGACTGGCGGCCCTGTCTCCCACCCGCGCCCCGCACCCTCGCAAGGAGGCACTGTCGCATGGGCGTTGACCTGTCCGGAGCGGGCTCCGGGGAGTCCGGGCGCGGCGTGACCGAGGACTCCCCCAGCCCCCCGCACCCCCCGAGCGGACGGGCGGCTCCCGGTATCCGGTTCGCGGGCATCGGGGACGAGGCCGCCGCGGATCTCACCGGGCAACTGGACGCGTTGCGCCGACTCGGCTGGACGGCGATCGAGTTGCGGACCGTCGACGGTGTCGCGGTCGCCGACCTGGACGACCGGGCCTTCGCCGCCGTGGCCGACCGGATCGGGGCAGCCGGTCTCGACGTCGTCTGCGTCGATTCCCGGATCGCCAACTGGAGCCGCCCGATCACCGGGCCCTTCGAGGACGACGTGCGGGAGCTGCGGCGGCTGGCCCGGCGGTGCGCCACCCTGGGCACCCGGTTCGTCCGGGTGATGTCCTACCCCAACTCCGGCCTGCACGAGGAGGAGTGGGGCAGGCGGGCGCTGGACCGGATGGCCCGGTTGGTCCGGCAGGCCGAGCAGGAGGGACTGGTGCTGCTGCACGAGAACTGCAGCGGTTGGGCCGGCACCCGGGCCGACCGGATGCGGGAGCTCATCGACCGCGCCGGCGGACCCGCGCTGCGGCTGCTGTTCGACATCGGCAACGGAGTGCCGTACGGCTACGACGCCCGCGCGCTGCTGGACGAGATCATCGACCACGTCGCTCACGTGCACGTCAAGGACGCCCGGACCGGACCGGACGGCCAGGTCAGGTACACAATGCCGGGCGACGGGGAGTCCGCCGTGCGCTCCTGCCTCAGGGCCCTCGCCGACCACGGTTACACCGGGGCCTGGTCCATCGAACCGCACACCCATCTGCAACCGCACCAGGGCCAGGACACCACCGGCGCTGACGGTGTCGCGGCGTTCGTCCGCTACGGGCGGTGCCTGGAACGGCTCGTGCGGCAGGAAACCCTCTCCGACCGGGCTCCCGCCGGCGGGGGGCGGCATGGTTGACGTCCCGGCCCGGCCCCCTGTCCCGGCCGGATCCGCCGCCCACTCGCCTCCCGCGGCTTTGCCGGTGCCCGCCCGGCTGACACCGGCCGATCACGACCTGCTGCTCGACCTGCTCGGCACTCCCACGGCAGGCCCCCTGGAGACCGGCCCCGACGGTCCCGCCGTGCGCCTCTGGGAGGCCGGCCGGGCCTATGCGGTCGCCGCCGCGACACTCGGTCTTAGGGTGCTGCACCACGCCCCGCCGGATCCGGCAGCGCTGCGCCGGGACGACGTGCCGCTCACGGTCCGGGAGGCGGCCCTCGACGAGACGTTCCTGGTTCGGCAGCCCAGCCTGGTGCTGCGCCTCGGCCCCGAACTCCCGCGGCAGGACACGGTGATGTTCAACGTCCACCTGGACACGGTGGCCGGCTGGTGGCCGGCCCGTTTCGACGGCCGGCGTTTCACCGGCCGGGGAGCGGTCGACGCCAAGGGCCCCGCCGTCGCCCTGCTCGCCGGCATCCGGGCCGCTCGCGCCGTTGAACCGGCCCTGGGCAGCCGGGTCGGTGTGCTCGTCCAGGCAGTCGCCGGGGAAGAAGGCGGTGCCATGGGTACGTTCGGCACCAGGCCGCTGGTGGAGGACGGGTTCACCGGCGGGCTGAACCTGTTCTGCGAGCCCACCGGGCACCGCTTCCTGCCGCGTTCGACAGCCTCCATGACGGCTGTGGTCCGCGTCGAGGGCGAGGACGCCGTGGACGACCGCCCCGCGGCCGGTCACAACGCGACCGTGCTGCTCGGGCACATCAGCCACTACCTGGCCCGAGCCCTGCCACCGCGGATCGGCGACGGCAGGGTGTGCGTGGCCGGCCTGCACACCGGCGAACGGCACAACCGGGTCTACGGCACCGGCCGCCTGCTGCTCAACCTCTCCTACGGATCCCGGTCGGCCGGCCGGGCCGCCGAGGCCGCGCTGGAGCAGACGCTGCGCGAAGCACTCGCCGACTTCTCCTCCGGGGTCGCCGGCACCCCCGACCTGGCCAGGACGGCCGCCGACGCGACACGGATCACCTCCCTGCACTGGCACAAGCGCGGCCTGCCCGCGCTGGACGGCCGAGGCCGCGCGCCGTGGGCCGAGGAACTGCTGGAACGACACGCGGGCCTGGTGCGCTGGCCCGACGAGGAGCCGGCCTTCACCTGCGACGCGATCTGGATGGCGGACGTACCCGACAGCTACACGGCGGTCTTCGGCCCCGGCGACCTGGACACCAACCACGCGCACGCCGCCGGCGAGTACGTCGACCTGGACGACCTGGACCGCTACGCCGACGAGATCGCCCGCGTTCTCGTCGCCCGGGTCCGCCACGGGCCGCCCGGCGACGGTGCCGGCGAACCATCTGACGCCCACTCAGCTGCCGTGCCCGGCGCGGCCGCGGACAGGATCGCTCCTCGATGACCTCGACGGTTTCCACCACCTCCACAGCGTCAGCGGACGCAAAAGCCACGGCTGCCACGCCGCCCCGTTCCGGGCCGTACGCCGTCCCGCCCGAGGCCTCCGCCACTACCGGCGACGTCGCCGTCCGGGTGCCTTACCCGGACCTCCTGGCGTTCGTGACGCAGGTCTTCTGCGCCAGGGGACTGCCCGAGGACCGAGCGGGGGCCGCCGCAGAGGCACTGTGCCACGGCGACCTGACGGGCTTCACCAGTCACGGCGTCACCAACCTCATCCGGCTCTATCTGCCCCTGCTCGACTCGGGCCGCTGCGACCCGCGCGCGGAGCCGCGCGTCGTCACCGACCGCGGTGCCTCGGTGCTCCTCGACGCCCGCCGGGCGCTCGGTCTGTGGGCCGCCACCGAGGCGATGGACCTGGCGGTCGAACGCGCCCGCCGGTACGGAGTCGGCATGGTGTCGGTGCGGGGAGCCACACACTTCGGCTGCGCGGGTCACCACGCCCTGCGCGCGGTACGGCACCACATGGTGGGCCTGGTCACGGCCAACTGCGGCCGGCAGCGGATCGTCCGCCCGGTCGGCGGACGCTCCCCCATGCTGGGCACGAACCCGCTCGCGCTGGCCGCCCCGGCCGGCGACCGGCCGGCGTTCGTCCTGGACATGGCCACCACGGTCGCCCCCACCGGCAGGGTCCGGGCCGCCGCACGCGCCGGGCAGAGCGTGCCCGCGGGCTGGCTCCAGGACGACGACGGCGCGCCGGTGACCGACCCTGCCGCCTTCGACCGCGGCCAGGCACACCTGCGCTGGCTCGGTGGCGACCCGGACACCGGCGCCTACAAGGGCTTCGGGCTCGGTCTGCTGGTCGAGGTACTGTCCGCACTCGTCCCCGGAGCCGGAATCGGCCCACAGGAGGAAACGGCGGAGCCGGCCGGCCCGGACGACGACATCGGCTGTTTCCTGCTGGCCGTCGCCCCCGGGCGCCTCAGGCCCGAGGCGGAGTTCCGCACCGACGCGGCCGGCTTGTTCGGTGCCCTCCTCGGCTGCCCACCGGTCCGAGCGGACGAACCGGTGCGCTATCCCGGCTGTCCGGAGGACGCCCGCTCCAGGGAGCGGCGCGCTCACGGCGTCCCGCTGGAGCCGGTCCTGCACCGGGAGATGCTCGATCTGGCCCGGAGCAGCGGTCTCAGCTTCCCGGAACCCGTCCCACCGACGGCGGCGGGGAGCCCGGCATGACACTTCCGCGCATCGGCCTCATCGGACTCGGTGTCATCTCCCGCTTCTACCTGGCCGCGTTCGAAAGCACCGCGTGTGCGCGGCTGGTGGCGGTCTGCGACCCCGACGAGAACCGGCTCGCCGCCGCACCGCCCCACGTACCGCGTTACCGGGACCACCGCGAGCTGCTGCGGGCCACGGACCTGGACGCCGTGGTGGTCAAAGTGCCGAACGACCTGCACTACCCGGTGTGCAGGGACGCGTTGGCGGCCGGGCGCGCGGTGTGCGTGGAGAAGCCGCTCGCCACGCGTGCGCACGACGGCCGCCATCTCGCGCGGCTCTCGCGGCGGAACGGCACCGTACTGTTCACCTCCTTCCACCGCCGCTACAACAGGGAGGTCGACGCGCTCCGCCGGCGCATCGCCTCCGGCGCCCCGATCGTGTCGCTGACGGTGCGCTACGAGGAGACGATCGAGGAACACGCCGGCCGGGACCGCTGGTATCTCGACCCGGAGCGCTGCGGGGGCGGCTGTGTCGCCGACAACGGGCCCAACGCGTTCGATCTCGTTCGCCTGTTCCTGGGCGACGTACGGGTGACCGAGGCCACCGTGCACCGAGATGCGCGCGGCGTCGACCGGCAGGCTCAGGTGCTGCTGACCGCCCCGTCCGGCGCGGCGTCCCGGGTGGTGCTCGACTGGTCGCGTCCCGGCGAGCGCAAGACGGTCGGGGTGCGGCTCGCCGACGGGACCGTCGACCAGGCCGACATGCTCGCGGGCCATCCGGAGTTCAAGGGCTCCCTCTGGCACGAATACGCAGGCGTGCTGCGGGACTTCACCGACGTCCTGGCCGGCCGCCGCCCGAACTGCCCCGACGGTCTGGCCGCCCTGGAACTGGTGGCCGCCACATACGCGTGCGACGGCCTCGCTCGCCCCCACCCCCGACAGGAGGTACGCCACCCATGACACCCGGAGAGGACGGTGCCAAGCGCGCCGTGCACGGGCGGCTGGTGAAGGTCCTCACCCACCGGCGTGACGACCGGGGGATGACTCTGGAAGGGTTCGCCAGCCGGTGTGTCCGCCGTGGAGAGGTGCACGAGTTGGTGACCACGGACCACACGGAGACATCCGGCGGCGCCCGGATCGACCGGGTCGGATTCCTGGGCTTCGTGGAGATCGGATGCGCCGGCGTCATCGACCGGGGCGACGAGGTCTGGGCCGGCGGGCGCATGGTGGGGACGGTCCTGGGATTCGACGCCTGCCATTTCCCGAACCACTACAACATCCTCATCACAGCGCCCGAACGCCTCACCGGCCCGCAGCTCGGACTCGCCCCCGAAGCGGAGGTCAGGTTCGAGCAGCGCGCTCACGTGCCGCCCCTGCCGTAAACCTGGCCCATGCCCACAAGCCTCGCGCACAACTCGTTCGGCAGTTCGATGCACGCGCGACATGCCCTCGTCAAGCATGCCCTTTCAGTCGAAAAATACTGACGATCTGGCGCTCTCCCCGACGGCCTGATTGAGTACCCCTCGTGACACCAGCAGCACCAACCGTCACACCACACAGGGGAGTCGCGGAGCGCTCGCGCAGCGACTGAAACACGGGGGAACGTCATGCGCACCACACATGCGGGGTTCCGCTGCGCCGGACCGGCCGATCAGGGCCGGGCCATGGCCCACTGAGCTCACCGACCGACCGGGCTCCGACCTGTGCGCCGACCGGGCGCGATCCGGGCCTCGCGAACCAGCCGACCGACCCGTTGGAGGTCGGCGCCGCCCCCGCTGCCCAAGCCCCGCGGCGACGGGGCGCTCTCCTCTGACTTCACTCCGGATGCCGAGCCCGGCGCGACCTTTGTGTCGGCCGTGGCACACCACCGGGCCCTCACACACCAGGAGAAATGTCATGCGCGCAACACGCACCCGCACCGCCGTCGCGAGTCTGCTGGCCGGAGCACTCCTGGCCGCGGCCGGCCCGGCCGTCGCCCACGCCCAGTCGCCGCAGAGCAGTGACCCGGCGCCCCAGAAGATCGCCGTGAGCACCGCTCGGCTCGTGAACCTCAAGTCCGGAAAGGCACTGCAGGCCGTGAGCACCGCCAACGGCGCCAAGGTCGTTCAGCAGCCCACGACCAGTGGCCAGTCACTGCAGATCTGGGAGGTGTACCTCTTCGGCGACTACTACACCTTCGAGAACCAGGCGGCGGGGCGGAACCTCGGCATCAACGGCGCGAGCACCTCCGCCGGTGCGGCGGCCATCATCGCGACTCCGTCCAGCGACATCAACCAGGACTGGTTCGCGGATTGGAACGGCTACGGCGGGGAGTACTTCGCCATGGTGAACCGCAAGAGCGGCCTGTGCCTGGGCATCTCGGGTGCCAGCACCGCCAACGGCGCGCAGGCCGCCCAGTTCCCCTGCGACGACTCGGCCAACCAGGGCTGGGCGATGCACTAGAGCAGGTACGGGCGTTCCGTCCCCCTCGAACTGACTGGCCACTCTCACCACTGAACCCCCCACGAGCACAGGGAGTCATGCCATGCTCGCAACACGAAGGAGCGCCGCCGTCGCGGCCCTGCTGGCCGGAGCGCTGCTGGCGGCAGCCGGCCCGGCGATCGCCCACACTCCGTCGCAGCAGAGCGACGACCCGACGCCGAGACGTGCCCTCGCCACCATCAAGATCAAGAACCTCAAGTCCGGGAAGTACCTGCAGGCCGTGAGCTCCGCCAACGGGGCCAAGGTCGTGCAGCGATCCGGCAACGACAGCTTTCTGCAGCTCTGGGAGACCGTCCTTTCGGAGGGCGGCACCGTCTACAGCTGGGAGAACTGGCAGTCGAAGCTGAACCTCGGCATCGACCGCGCCAGCACTTCGGCGGGCGCGGCGGCCATCACGGCGACTCCGTCCGGCGACCTCAACCAGGACTGGTACAAGGACTGGGGCGTCTATGACGGGACGTACTACGCGATGAAGAACCGCAAGAGCGGCCTGTGCCTGGGCATCTCGGGCGCCAGCACCGCCGACGGCGCGGCCGCCGCCCAGTTCCCGTGCGACGGCTCCGCCAACCAGGGCTGGGTCACGATCTCGTAGCGACCGCCAGATCATGGTGGCGAGGTCCCGGACCGTTTCGGTCCGGGACCTCCGTTGCTCCCTGGCGGCACGGACTCCCGCCCCGGCCGCCGAACGCGCCGCGCCACCTTTCGCCCCACCGCCTGCCCCGGTGCCTCGATGTAACGGTAGGTCATTACGCACAGGGGCAACAGCACGGCGTAGAAGGCCAGTTCGAGCAACGGCTTGTTCTCCCGCCAGCGGCCGATCGTGCCGTCGGTGACCGCCAGCAGGACCGGATGCACCAAGTAGACCGAGTAGCTGATCGTCCCGAGCCACATCAGTGGGCGCGGTATCAGACGCCGGCGAACCGCCAGCCCGACGCCGAACGTGAGCACGGCCAGGAGGAACGACAGGATCCAGGCGCGCCGCGTGAAGTGGGACCCGTCGCCGTAGGCGTAGGCCGCCCCTACCGCGCAGGCCACCACGACGACCGCGGTGCAAGCCGCATACCTCCAGGTGCTCTCACCGCTCTCGGCTCGGTACACGGCGGTGCCCAGGAACATGACGGCAAGAATCACCAGTCCCTCCCACATGGGGACCGTGCTGTTGAAGGCGACCAGCACGAGCCCCAGCACCCCGCCCAGCACGCCCCCCGACACCCGTAGCGCGGCTGATGTGCCGCTCGCACAGCAGATGGCGACCACCATGGCGATCGCGGCGACGGCTACCAGCGGGCCGGTTCCGACCGCGTCGGTGAGAGCGGACACGGGCAGTGCACTCGCCACGGTCACGCTCACTGCGGCCAGCACGGCCAGGGTCACGGCGACCGGCGCCGACCGCTGGTGAAGCCGCAGTGAGAAGAGAGCCACCACCAGCAGGTAGAAGGCCATCTCGTACGAGAGTGTCCACAGGACGAGCAGGAGGTTGGGCGTTCCCAGCAGTTCCTGGAGCAACGTGACATGGGCGGCGGCCACCGTGGCGAAGCTCTGCCCGTCGAAGTCACGGATCTGCGCGACCCCCACCACGTTGGCGACAAGGACCGCGGCGACGACGGCCGCCCACAGCGGATAGATGCGGAAGACGCGTCCGATCCAGAAGGTCCGGACACAGCCCCGCCGTTCGAGCGAGGCGGGGATGATGTAACCGCTCACGAGGAAGAACACCATGATGCCGTACCTACTGGTGTTGAATTCCGGCATCAACTCGGCCCGGAATTCCGCCATGAAGGCGTACGACGAGTGGTCGAACACCACGACGAGCGCCGCGATACCGCGCAACGCGTCCAGCCAGCCCAGCCGCGCTGGATCCGCCGGCGTCCGAGGTGCGGGTGATCGTTGCGGTGCAGAGGGTAACGGCCGCAGCGCAGGCTCGACGCGGTGGGAGGCTTCCATACCCGTCTTCACGTGCGGCGCCCCGCCCATGTTCATCTGTATGCCGATCATTCTTCGGCCCACCCGGTCCCCACGCGTCGGCATGTCAGCCGTCGGCCGGAATTGGCCCTGCTGAAAATCGAGCATCGAATTTCCGCCAAGGGCCGGAAGGCGGGTTGGGATGTCGGGCCCTGTTCGGGGCGGGAAGACCCTTCACCTGGTGCTGATCTGAACGCCTGCATGTCGTGTGCCATCCGTCAAGAAAGTGCTTTCAGTCGATTATTCGAACGATCTAGCGATTCATTTGTACCTCTGATTGAGTACTCGCGGTCACCCCAGTAACACCAATCGTGAGGAGAAGTCTCATGCGCACATCGCGTACCAGGAACACCGTCGCGGCCGTTGCCATCGGAGCGTTGATGGCGGTCGCCAGCCCGGCGATCGCTTCCGCACAGTCGCCGAGCGACTCCTGGTCCCCGAACCCGCTACAGCTGTCGACCCTCGACGCACGGGCAGCAGCAGCCCCGATCGTCGGGCTCAGGAACGCGAAGTCCGGTAAGTTCCTGCAGCCGACGGGCAACAGCACGGCGAACGGCGCCAGAGTCGTCCAGCAGCCCGGAAACGACCAGAACTCCTCCCAGTACTGGGACATGATCCAGGACGGCGACTTCTTCAGCTTCGAGAACGGACGCTCGGGCAAGAACCTGGGCATCGACGGCGCCAGCACCGCCAACGGCGCGGCGGCGATCATCGCGAATGGGTCCGGCGACGCCAATCAGGACTGGGTGATCATTCCCGTTTCGGGCGGGCCGACGGACGATGCCAGGCTACAGAACCGCAAGAGCGGCAAGTGCCTGGGCATTTCGGGCGCCAGCACCGCCAACGGCGCACAGGCTGCCCAGTTCACGTGCGACGGGTCGGAGAACCAGCGCTGGATCCTCGACCTGCTGTGATCGAGCGGCCCGCCCCGGCTGTCCGGTCAGAGCGCGAGCCACTCCCCTTGTAACAGCCCGCCAGCACGGCAACTCAGCACAAGGGTTGAAGAGTTGCCCTGCGACAGTCGCACGGTAGGCAGCTGCCATCGGAGGTCCCGGCCCGTGGGGTCCGGGACCTCCGGTGCTCCGGGCATGAATCCGGCGCCCTCGCCTGCGTCGCCGTCGACGGCCAGGGTGCGGCCGTCGGGGCCGGCGGCGAGGGTCCGGGGTGCGGGCGAGGCGCGGCACGAATACCTCCAGTGAGGTCCGTGCGGCTGCTGGTCTAATACGCGGATGGAGAACCTCCCGAACGCGGAAGCCCCACTCTCCGACCCATGGCTCGCATACTTCGCCGACCGCGGGCACACGGGTGTCCGCCGTATCGGCGCTGGTGTCGAGGGCGTCGTTTACAGGCTGGGCGAGGGCCGGGCCGCCAAGGTGTGGAGCGGTCGGCCGCCAGCCGACTTCGATCTCGTCCGCCAGGTATACGCGGACCTTGCGCAGCATCCGCTGCCGTTCTCCACCCCGGAGATCTTCGACGTCGAGTACCAGGAGGACGTCCTGGTGACGTACGAGCGTGAGCTGCCCGGAGACCCGATGCGGGTCGACTCCGCGCACACGGCCCATGAGCGCGAGCTGCCCACCCAGCAGAGCGACGCGTTGATCGCCGTTCTGCGCGGTCTTGCCGCCGTGCCGGGCACCGACGCCATGCGCCAGTTGACCGTCCAGGGTGACGACCGTCCACTGTGGCGGGATCACGACTGCTTCCGCGACGCGCTCGCGGCCCTGGCCGCCCGGGCCGCAGCCCGGCACGGTGCCGCCCTGGCTGCCTACGTGCCGGACTTCGAGGCGGGAGTTGAACGCACGCTGAAGGCACTGCGCTCGCTCCCCGACGCCCCGGTGACAGCGATCCATGGCGACCTCGTCCCGCCCAACATCCACATCGACGCGACCGGCCGGCCCGTCGCGGTGCTTGACTTCGGCTTCTACACGACCGCGGGCGATCCGGCCTTCGAGGCCGCCGTCGCCGCCGCCATCTGGGACATGTACGGGCCGCACGCCGAGGAGCACACTGCGGAACTCACCAGGCTGTTCGCCCGCGAACTCGGGTATGCGCCAGCGACCCTCACCGCCTATCAGGCCGCATACGCCCTCACGACCTACGACCTTTTCGGCCTGGACGACCGTGACGGGCACTTCCGGTGGTGCACGGAACAGCTACGCCGCAACGCCGTGTTCAGCGCCTGACGTGGGCGTCCGTCAGAGCCACTCGGTGATGGCAGCGACGAGGACGGTCGCCTCGTAGCGGAACGCCGGCTTGTCGTATCCCGTGGCGATGATCCGTCCCGCCCCGAACTCCCGGGCAAGCTGGTGTCAGAACTGGTTGCGCTGGCGCCCCACACCGCTGTGACCACTCGGTGACCGAACGCAGGGCCTCGCGGGCGTCGTGGCCGAGCGGGGTGAGGGTGTAGCTGCCGTTGCACAGCACCTCGGCGAGTCGAGCTTCTTGGAGCTCTGTGCGCCTTCAGTGAAGATCCGACTGGACCTCGGTCATTCGATGCCTTCGACGATGCGGAAGTCGCGTTCGACGCCGTCGGAGAGGGCGACCAGCGCCTCCTGGTAGGCCGCACTCTCGTGCACCGCGACGGCCTGCTCGAAGCTGTCGAACTCGACCAGGACGGTGCGCTCGGCGATTCCGGCGTCATGCGCCACGACCCGACCGCCACGGACGAAGGTCCGACCACCCCCGGCCTCGACGGCCAGGCGGGCCAGCTTGTTGTAAGCAGCCAGCTTTTCAGGATCTGAAATGGTGCGGTAGACGCTGACCCAGTAGCCCTTGGGCATGGAACCTCCAGTGTGGGGATGAGTGCATCTGCCTTAAGGGTTGGTCTCGGACGAGCGTCGGCGGGCGAGAGCGAGGCTTGTCAGCGTCGTGATCGCCATGGCGCCGATGCCGACCAGCGCCGCGGTGGTGTAGGCGCTGTCGTCGGGGAAGAGGTGGCCGGGGCCGGTGCCCGCGGCGAGGATCAGGCCGCCGATGGCGCTGCCCAGGGAGTATCCGACGCTGCGGACGACGTAGTTGAAGCTCATGGCGCTCGACGTCTCGCTCTTGGGGGTGACGGCCAGGATGACGCCGGGCATCGCGGCCGAGAAGCCGCCGACTCCGAAGCCGAGCACGCCCATCGCCGCGAACAGTTCGGCCAGGTCCGACCGGGCCGCCGCGAACAGGGCGAACCCGCCGCCGACCACGACGGCGCTGCCCGCCAGGAGCAGGGGGTCGGCGACCCGCTTCCGGACCCGCGGCGTGAGCTTGCCGGCGACGAACCCCAGCGCCGAGAACGGGATGAGGACCAGCCCGGCGACGAAGGTCGTCAGCCCGAAGCCGTAGCCGGCGCCGTGCGGCGTCTGCGCGTACCGGGTGATGAGCGTCAGCAGGAGGTACATGCCGATCCCGCCGACGAACATGGCGAGGTTCGCCCCGGCGACCGCCGGATGCCGCACCGCCCGCACATCGACCAGGGGTGTCGTGCTGCGCAACTCGACGACGGCCCAGACGCAGAGCAGTACCACCGCGACGGCGGCGAGGCCCGCCGCCACGGCGAGGTGCCGGCTCCACAGATTCCGTTCGCCGGCGAGGAACAGCACCAGGAGCAGCGCAGCGGCCAGGACGACCGCGCCTGCCACGTCCACGTGGGCGGAGCGGCCTTCGGGGGCTTCGGGCATGGAGCGCCACGCGGTCAGGAGGGCGGCGGCGGTGACGACCAGGCCGAGGCCGTAGGCGGCCCGTACCCCGCCGAGTTCGGCGAGCAGTGCGGCCAGCGGGTAGCCGACACCGGCCCCGATGATCGAGACCACCGAGATCAGGGCGACCACGGCCGCGCTGCGCTCCTCGGGGAGGTGGTCCCGGGCCACGCCCATCATCAGCGCCGTCAGCCCGAGCCCGATGCCCTGGGCCGCCCTGCCGGCCAGCAGCCACGCGAACGGCAGCGGCAGCACGGTGAGCGCGCTGCCGGCGACGACGACCGCCAGCGTGGCGAGGATCGTGGCCCGCCGGTGCGGGCCGGCTCCGAGCCGGCCCAGGACCGGCGTGGCGACGGCGCCGCTGAGCAGCGCGACGGTCAGCGTCCACTGCGCGCTGTCGAGCGAGACGTGGAACGAGGTCGCCACGCTGGTGATGAGGGGCGTCCCGAGGCTGGCGACCGCCGCCACGACCAGAGCGATGAACATCAGGGCGGGGACCAGCAGCCGCGCCTCGGAACGCGCCACCGGGAACGCCTTCACCGCGGCCCCGCCGACCGGCTGCCCGGTCACTGCTTCGGCGCTTCGCGGTCCTGGCTTTCGAGCTCTGCCAGATGCTTCAGCGCCGGAAGGGCCGCCACCAGCGCCTCGATCTCGTCGCCGGTGAGCTCGCCGATCAACCGCTCGAACGCGTGGACGCCCGCCTGGCGCCGCGTCCGGACATAGGAGGCGCCGGCCTCGGTCAGGCACACCAGCGTGACCCGCTTGTCGGACGCGTCGCCCCGCCTCTCGACCAGGCCGGACTGCTCCATCACCCGGACCAGGGCGGTCATCGCGGGCTGGGTGACGCCCTCGACCGCGGCCAGATCGGTGATGCGCCGGGGGCCGGTCCGGTCCAGGGTGGCCAGGGTCGCGGCGGACGTCAGGCTCATGTCCCGGGGCAGGCGTCTCACGGCCCTGGTGGCCAGGCCGTAGAGGGCTGCCCCGATGGCGGCGGACGCGCCAGGAGCGGTGTCTTGACGACTCACGCTCGAAGCATAGCATTTTTATATTCACAGTTTATGGACTGGCCGGCTGGCGCGGGCGGCCTCGATCCGCACCCGCGACGGCGGCCGGCCATCGCGCTCGGTGCGCGGCCGGAACCTGCCGCGACCGTCGACCAGGAAGTGCTCGTCCAGTCCCCCCTGCTTCGGGCAGGATCCGTTTGAAGACGGACCCTAGGTGCAGCTTGGTGGTGAACCCGCCGCGCGAGCGTCCCAGCCCGTGATCGCGGGGCTCGACGAGGACACCGCCCGGTGGTTCCTTCTACAGGTCACCTTGCTTGCGGGCCTCGGCTGCATGCGAACCGGCACACCGTGTCATTCCGGAAAGATACGAAACTCGAATTCGGGACGGTCCCACGGCACTGCGGGCGGGTTCGCGAACACGGTCCCCGTCCGCACCGCACCGACGCGGTGGTAGAAGTCCTCGGCGGGAAGGTGCGACACGACCTTGACACGGTCGAGCCCGGCGGCGCGGGCCTCGGACTGCATGTGGGCGACGAGCAGCCGCCCAATACCCCGTCCCTGCACCTCGTCGGCGACGAACAGCAGGTCGAGCTCCGGCGGAGCGAGGACGAGCGAGTAGAACCCGAGGACCCGGCCGCCATACTCGTCGGCGCCGACGGCCACGAAGGCGCGGTGGGCCTCGATGTAATCAGGACCGACCCGGTAACCCGCGACTGCGGCTGCGTACTTACCCTCATAGGCGCCTGAGCCACGCACGAGCCGTGTGAGCCGTTTGGCATCCCGCGCGACGGCCCTCCGTATCGTGATCGGCTGGCCGATCAGGGAAGTGCGTGAACTCATCGGGTGAGTATTTCGCACCGTGGGGTGCCTTCGTCCGGCGGGTCGGCTGCTCGGCAGGGGTTCGCCCGTCGACGGGGTGGCCCGCCACACTGCTCACCACGACGAGGCTGGCGCCCCGGGCGGCGAGAGGAGGCTGCCGCTGCCCTGCACCGTGCCGTTCATGGACCAGCTGTGGCCCAACGCCAAGGTCCAGCAGCGAGTCGGCACGTGCGGCCGTCGGCCGGGTCCGCGTCTGGGGGGATGTGGTCGGGTGCCGGGGTCGGACCCCGGACCAGCTTCGTGGGTAACGTTTCCCGAAGGGTGTGACCAAACCTTGGAGAGCGTCCCGCATGGCGTCAAGAGGGCCGCATGCTGCGCAGCTGTTGCGGATGACCCGGTTTCGATCCGCGATGTCGACACGGGACGATCACGCCGCCGCCTTACTGAACCGTGGCCGGATCCGTACACTCTCCGGCAACGTTCCCCATTCACCGGAGGGCACTGGCATGGAACCGTCGGCACCGCCTCGCCGCGTCACGATCGTCGACGTCGCGCGTCACGCCCAGGTGTCGACGACGGCGGTCTCCAAGGTGCTGCGCAACGCCTACGGAGCCAGCCCCGAGATGCGCGCGAAGGTGCGCCGGGCGATCGACGAGCTGGGCTACCGGCCGCTCGCGGCCGCTCGCGGCCTGCGCGGCCAGACGTACACCATCGGCGTGACGCTGCCCGACATCCGCAACCCCTTCTTCCCCGAGATCCTCGACGGGATCACCGGCCGGCTCGCGGACACCGACTACCAGGTCTTCCTGGGGCCTGGCGGCTGCAACGACGAGCAGGCGGAGGCACGCGTCACGGAAGCCATGATCGACCGCGGGATGGACGGCATCATCCTGATCGCCCCCGTGTCGTCGCGCCCCCGACTCGAGCACATCGCCTCAGCCGTACCGACCGTGGTCGTCGGCCGCCACGGGCACTCCCCGGTGTACGACACCGTGACGGACGACGACGTGGCGGGCGCGTCCATGCTCGTCGGTCACCTCGTCGACCTCGGTCATCGCCGGATCGCCCACATCGAGCACCACGAAACCGACCCGACCCGCAGCGAGGAGATGCCCAACGCCCAGCGCGCGGACGGCTATCGGCTCGTCATGCGAGCCCACGGTCTCGCGGAGGAGATCGATGTCGTCTCCACCAGCTACACCCAACAGGGCGGTTACGAGGGCGCCAGGCAGCTGCTCGCGCGGCCTCGCCGGCCCACGGCGGTCTTCGCCGGTGCGGACATCGTTGCCATGGGAGTGCTGGAGGCCTTCGCCGAAGCCGGGTTGTCGGTGCCGGGCGACGTCTCGGTGGCGGGGTACGACAACACGACCTTCGCCTCCTTCGGCCCGATCTCCCTCACGAGCGTCGACCAGGCGGGCCGCGAGATCGGCGGCAACGCCGCGCGCCTCCTCCTGGAGCGGATCGCCGACCGCGGGAAATCATCGGTACAGGTCAAGCTCTCCCCCTCTCTCGTGCCGCGACGGACCACCGCTCCTCCTCCGGTGTAGACCGGCAGCACCAAGGAGAGGTGCCCTCTCAGCCGGCCTGTGCCGTTTCTCCCAGGAGCCGGCCTCGGCATCTGGCCGATCGCGCGCGGGCCACCCCGATCGCGGGCCGGCAGCGCCACCACCGCGGCGGGCCCGCCGCCCGCGCTGCCACCCGCGAGGATGATGCGATCGGGGTCGCCGCCGATCTCCTTCGCGTGCTCGGCCGTCCGCAGCAGGCCCCGCGTAGCAGTCCTCCACCGGAGCCGGGTGCGGATGCTCCGGAGCGAGCCGGTACTCGACGCACACCACGACCAGTCCCAGCTCCTCGGCCGAGTCGAGGGGAACCCCGGCCGGTGGGTGCCGGTCACCATGTCGCCGCCGTGGATGTCGTGACGACCGGACGTGGCTCGGTCACGCCGGCGGGCCGGCGGATCAGCGGTGCGACAGCCGGCGCGCCCGGCGGCCCGGGGAACCGCCCACACTCCGTGGGAAGAAATATCCATAAATAATGTTCACCGGTAGACTGTGAGACAACGACACGCCAAGGTCGCCGAAGGCTCACCCACCAGCCCGGCAAGCCCCCTTCAGCCCTTCGAACCCGAGGAGAACCGCATGGCGTCCTACTCCGGTCGTGGTGTGCACGGACAGGTCGTGCACTCACTCGGCGCGCGCATCGTCAGAGGTGAGATCGCCGAGGGCGAGATCCTGGACATCGGCGCCCTCGGAGCGGAACTGGACGTGAGCCTGACCGTCATGCGCGAAGCGCTCAAGGTCCTCGCGGGCAAGGGTCTGACCGACGCGCGGCAAAAGCGCGGCACCTTCGTCAGGGAACGGGCCCATTGGAATCTTCTCGACGCCGATGTCATCCGCTGGCGCATGGAGGCGGGTGACGGCACCCGACTGCTGCGCGACCTCGCCGACGTGCGCGCCATCATCGAACCCGCCGCAGCACACCGGGCCGCTCTGCACCGCACGGACGCCGACCTGGCCGCCCTCGAAGCCGCCCTGGAAGCCATGGGACAGGCGAAGGCGGACTCCGCGGCCGCTGCCGAGGCCGACGCGGCCTTCCATCGCGCGCTGCTCGCCGCCACCGGCAACGAACTGCTGCGGCGGATGGACATGCTCCTGGAACCCGGCCTGAAGGAACGCGACCGTATGGTCCACAGCCACGGCGGCGCCGACGACCCCGTTCCCAGTCACCGCGCGGTACTCGACGCCATCCGCGCCCAGGACCCGACCCGCGCCGAACTCGCCATGCTGAACCTGCTCGCCAAGGCTCTCGCAGACCTCGACCAGCTCGCCCCTGCACAGGCTGCGGCGCACTCGTGAGGACAGACCTACCGTGCGCGAAGTATCTGATCAACGCCACCATCGTCGGGACCGATCGAATCGTCGGTTGATTTCTTGAGGGCAGAGGGCGCGTATGGACATCCGGCAGCTGGAGTACTTCCTGGCGATCGTTGATCGTGGGGGGTTCAACCGTGCGGCGTCGGCTCTGTACGTGTCTCAGCCGTCGCTGTCGCAGGCCGTGCGGGCGCTGGAGCGTGATCTCGGTTCCGAGCTGTTCCATCGCATCGGGCGCAGGGCTGTACTGACGGAGGCCGGAAAGGCCTTGATCGAGCCTGCCCGGGAGGCTGTGCGGAGTCTGGAGACGGCGCGGGCGAGTGTCGCGGCGGTGCATGAGCTGCGTGAGGGGCGCCTGGATGTGGCGTCGATGCCGTCGCAGGCGGTGGAACCGCTGACGACCTTGGTCAGTGCCTTCAGTCACCGGTATCCCGGCGTCTCGGTGGCCATCAACGCGGCGTTCACTTCGCGCGATGTGATCGACATGGTGCGCACGGGTGTCGTGGAGTTGGGGCTTCTTGCATCCGCCGGTCCTTTTTCCGACAGGGAAGTCGTCTCCCATGCGCTGGGGCGGCAGCGTTTTGTGCTGGTGGTGCCGGCCGACGGCCCGTTCGCTGACCGGACCGCGGTGGAGTCCCGGGAGCTTGCGGGACACCGGCTGATCGTCGGGCAGCCGGGTACCGGGATGCGCGCCTACGTCGACGCGCTGAGGGAGCAGGGCGTCGAGTTCGCCGTCGCCGTCGAGACCGAGCACCGGGTGTCGCTGATGCCTCTGGTGCTGGCCGGGGTCGGGCTCGCGGTGGTCACGGACTCCTGGCGGGACCTCGCCGGGCGGCTGGGCGTCCGTGTTCTGGACATCGAGCCGGAGAACACCTTGGACATCGCCCTGGTCAGCCGCCGCGGCAGCCTGTCGCCCGCAGCCGCCGCGTTCGTCACGGTCGCGACCTCAGCCGCCGACCTCTGATAGGCGCCGCTTATAAGGGAGATCCGCTATGCGTCTTGGACGCCCCACGGACCGCCCTGCTGCAATCGACGGCATGACGACGAACCACCGCATTGCCCTGATCCCCGGCGACGGCATCGGCGCCGAGGTCCTGCCCCCAGCACGGCAGGTGCTCGACGTTCTCGGCCGCCGCCACGGCTTCAGCCTGTCCTACACGTCGTACGACTGGTCGTGCGAACGGTACCTGCGGGAGGGCGCCATGATGCCCGCCGACGGGATCGACCAGCTGCGCGACAAGGACGCGATCCTGCTGGGCGCGGTGGGATACCCGGGGGTGCCCGACCACGAGTCGCTGTGGGGGCTGCTGATCCCGATCCGGCGCAGCTTCCGCCAGTACGTCAACCTCCGGCCCATCCGTGTCTTCGAAGGCATCGACAGCCCGGTGCGCGGCGCCCGGCCGGGCGAGGTCGATGTCGTCGTCGTGCGGGAGAACATGGAAGGCGAGTACAGCGAGGTCGGCGGCCGGCTCAACCGCGGCTTCCCGGACGAGATCGCCGTGCAGGAAGCCGTGTTCACCCGGGCCGGCGTCACACGCGTGCTGGACTACGCCTTCACGCTCGCCTCCCAGCGCGGCGGCCGCCTGACCTCCGCGACCAAGTCGAACGGCATCGTGCACACCATGCCGTTCTGGGACCAGCTCGTCACCGAGCGGGCAGCCTCGTTCCCGCAGGTCGCCTGGGACCAGGAGCACATCGACGCGCTCGCGGCCAAGTTCGTCCTCGAGCCGGCCCGCTTCGACGTCGTCGTCGCCTCCAACCTCTTCGGTGACATCCTCAGCGACCTCGCGGCCGCCGTCGCCGGATCCATCGGCATCGCCCCGGCGGCCAACCTCAACCCCGAGCGCGACTTCCCCTCGATGTTCGAGCCCGTGCACGGCTCGGCACCCGACATCGCGGGCCAGGGCATCGCCAACCCGCTGGGCGCGATCTGGTCCGCGGCCATGATGCTCGACCACCTCGGCCATCCCGCCGCGGCCAGGGACATCACGGACGCGATCGCCTCGATCCTGGCCAAGACCGATATCCGCACCCGTGACCTGGGCGGAACCGCGACCACCGCCGAATTCACCGACAAGCTGATCGAGCTCCTCTGAGCCGTCTCCCCCTGCCTCAACGCGGCACACAGCCTGGGTTGACCTGCAGTTTTCCCGGGCTGACAGTGAACGCCATTCCCAGCCGGGCAAACCGGAAGAAAGGAGCGACCTCATGAGCATCCGGAAGCGCGTCGCCGTGATCGGTGCCGGCAGCATGGGCAGCCAAGCCATGTGGCGACTGGCCGCCCGCGGAGCCGAGGTCGTCGGCTACGACCGGTACGCACCGGGCCACGACCGCGGCGCCGCCGGGGGCGAGAGCCGCATCTACCGAGCCGCCCACCTCGGCGAGCCCGGGTACATTCCGCTGCTGCGGCTCGCGGACCGGATGTGGGAGCAGCTCCAGGCGGAGACGGGCCGGTCGCTGCGACGCCGCAGCGGCAGCCTGGTGATGGGAGAGGGCGCCTCACCGTCCATGCGCCTCCTCCTCTCGACCAGCGCCGCCCATGGACTGGATCACGAGGTACTGGACCGGGAGGAACTCGCCCGCCGCTACCCGCAGCACCGGCTCCCGGACGGACACACCGCCGTTCTCGACCGGTTGGGCGCCGTCATCAGACCCGAGGCGTCGATTCAGGCCGCCGCCGCCCGTGCCGAACAGCTGGGCGCCCTGCTGCACCGCTACACCACGGTGCGCGAGGTCGTCCCCGCGGCGGGCGGCGGGGTGCGGGTGGTCACCGACCAGGGCACGGACCACGTGGACGCCGCCGTGGTGACCGTCGGCCCCTGGATCAACACGCTGCTCCCGGACCTTCCCCGGACCATCGAGGTCCGCCGGGTGGTCTGCTCCTGGCACCTGCCCACCCGCCACGACTGGTTCGCGGGCGGTGCCCCTCCCTTCGTGCGCGCCACACCCCACGACTGCTTCGGGATCCCGTCGCCCGACGGCATCTCCGTCAAGCTCGGTCTCTCCTTCAAATACCATGCGCCGGTGCCCGAGCCCGAACGGCTCGACCGTACGGTCCGCCCCGAGGAACTCGGCATCTTCCGCGAGCTCATCGGTGAACTCATGCCCGACCTGAACCCCGATCCCATCAGGATGTCGGCCTACATGGAGGGCTACACGAAGTCCGGAAACCCGCTCGTCGG
>NZ_WWIQ01000072.1:227745-228078 GCF_009862985.1 Streptomyces sp. SID5464
GGTCATCTCCCCGGCGAGGACGACATCATCGTCATGGCCGGATTCTCCGGCAGCGGCTTCAAGCTCTCGCCCGCCATGGGAGAGATCGCCGCCGACCTGGCGCTCCACGGCACCACGCAGCACCCCGTCGGCTTCCTCGCTCCGGCAGGAGTCGGCGCCGTCTGATCCCCGGCGATCGTCGACGTCATCCCCCCACTCCCGACATCTCTGCCAGGAGCATGTCCAAAAGGGTCCGCGCTGGCCCTGACCAGTTCCCGAAGCAAGAAGTGGAGCACTTCCATGCCCATTCCCTCGTTCCAGTTCCGCCCGAAGTACGTCTCGTTCGACTGCTAC
>NZ_WWIQ01000072.1:228282-228498 GCF_009862985.1 Streptomyces sp. SID5464
CAGTTCCGCCCGAAGTACGTCTCGTTCGACTGCTACGGCACGTTGATCGAGTGGCCGATGACCCCCATCACGCGTGAACTCGTCGGCGACCAGATCCCGGCCGAGCACTGGGACCAGTTCGTCAAGGAGTTCCGCGGCTACCGCTACGACTCGGTCCTTGGCAAGTACTACCCCTACGAGCAGACGCTGCAGGACGCCTTCGAGGGGGTCTGCCGC
>NZ_WWIQ01000073.1:0-125904 GCF_009862985.1 Streptomyces sp. SID5464
GCGAAAGCGCGTACCCCCACCGAAGCCGCGCAGGCCGCCGCAGGCACCGCGCTCAGCCCTCCGTCAACCCGGCAACCAGCTCATCAGCCGCCCGATACGGATCCAGCTCACCGGCCACGATCCGCTCCGCCAGCGCACCCAGCCGCCGGTCCCCGTGCAGATCCCCGATCCGCTCCCGCAGCGCCGTCACCGCGATCGTCTCGACCTCCCGCGCCGCCCGGGCCATCCGCCGCTCCGCGAGCACCCCCCGCTCCTCCATCCAGGCGCGATGCTTCTCCAGTGCCTCGACGACCTCGTCCAGACCCTCCCCCCGCGCGGCGACCGTCTTCACGATCGGCGGACGCCAGTCCCCGGGCCCCCGGGCCTCCCCCAGCCCCAGCATGTGGTTCAGCTCGCGAGCCGTCGCGTCCGCCCCGTCCCGGTCGGCCTTGTTCACGACGTACACGTCACCGATCTCCAGGATCCCGGCCTTGGCCGCCTGGATGCCGTCGCCCATCCCGGGCGCGAGCAGCACGACGGACGTGTCCGCCTGCGAGGCGATCTCCACCTCGGACTGCCCCACACCCACCGTCTCGACGAGGATCACATCGCACCCCGCCGCGTCCAGCACCCGGATGGCCTGAGGCGCGGCCCACGCGAGCCCGCCCAGATGCCCGCGCGTGGCCATCGAGCGGATATACACGCCCGGGTCCGACGCGTGCTCGGACATCCGCACCCGGTCCCCGAGCAGCGCACCGCCCGAGAACGGGGACGACGGGTCGACGGCGAGCACGCCGACCCGCTTGCCCTGCTTGCGGTACGCGGTCACCAGCGCCGACGTCGACGTGGACTTGCCGACCCCCGGCGACCCGGTCAGCCCGACGACGTACGCCTTGCCCGCCAACGGCGCCAGCGCCGCCATGACCTCCCGGAGCTGCGGGGACGCCCCCTCCACCAGCGAGATCAGCCGGGCGACGGCCCGCGGCCGCCCTTCCCTGGCCTGGGCCACCAGCGTGGAGACGTCCTGCATCACAGCTCCGTTCATGAAAGGGGGATCCGAAACCGCCGTCAGGCCTTCGGTACCCGCACGATCAGCGCGTCACCCTGACCACCACCACCGCACAGCGCCGCCGCGCCCACGCCACCACCACGCCGCTTCAGCTCCAGCGCGAGGTGCAGGACGAGCCGCGCACCGGACATCCCGATCGGGTGACCCAGGGCAATGGCGCCGCCGTTGACATTCACCTTTTCGGTGGACACCCCGAGGTCCTTCATCGACTGCACGGCAACCGCCGCGAACGCCTCGTTGATCTCGATGAGGTCGAGGTCCTCGACGCCCAGCCCCTCCTTCTTCAGGGCGTGCTGGATCGCGTTGGACGGCTGGGACTGGAGCGAGTTGTCCGGCCCGGCCACGTTCCCGTGGGCCCCGATCTCGGCGATCCACTCCAGGCCGAGCTCCTGCGCCTTGGCCTTGCTCATCACCACGACGGCCGCGGCGCCGTCGGAGATCTGCGACGCCGAACCGGCAGTGATCGTGCCGTCCTTGGCGAAGGCGGGGCGCAGCTTTCCGAGGGACTCCGCGGTCGTGTCGCCCCGGATCCCCTCGTCCTTGCTGAACAGCACCGGGTCGCCCTTGCGCTGCGGGATCTCGACGGGCGTGATCTCGGCCTCGAAGAGCCCGTTCTTCTGGGCGGCGGCGGCCCGCTGGTGGGACAGCGCGGCGATCTCGTCCTGTTCGGCCCGCCCGATGCCCAGGCGCGTGTTGTGCTTCTCCGTCGACTCGCCCATGGCGACGCCGTCGAAGGAGTCGGTCAGCCCGTCGTGGGCCATGGCGTCGAGCATCTGGACGGCGCCGTACTTGAAGCCCTCGCGGGACTTGGGCAGCAGGTGCGGGGCGTTGGTCATGGACTCCTGGCCGCCGGCGACGACCACGTCGAACTCACCCGCACGGATCAACTGGTCGGCGAGCGCGATCGCGTCCAGCCCGGACAGACACACCTTGTTGATGGTCAGCGCCGGAACGTTCATCGGGATGCCGGCCTTGACCGCTGCCTGGCGCGCCGGGATCTGCCCCGCCCCGGCCTGGAGCACCTGCCCCATGATCACATACTGCACCTGGTCGCCACCGATCCCCGCACGGTCGAGGGCGGCCTTGATCGCGAAGCCGCCGAGGTCGGCTCCGGAGAAGGACTTGAGCGAACCGAGCAACCGCCCCATGGGCGTACGCGCGCCCGCGACGATCACCGAGCTGTTCGCTCCGGAAGTTCCAGAAGTCATGAGCTGCGATCCCCTTACCGGCTGCACAGCCGAGGAGTGAACGAGGGTTTACTTCGAATGTACTGACCGGTACGCCACGCCGTCATCGGGCTGTCGGTGTGATCGCGCGCACGTTGCGTAACCACCTCCGGAGCGCTGCACTGAATCCATGCTGACGCGAATCGACCACATCGGGATCGCCTGTTTCGACCTCGACAAGACCGTCGAGTTCTACCGTGCCACCTACGGCTTCGAGGTGTTCCACTCCGAGGTCAACGAGGAGCAGGGCGTGCGCGAGGCCATGCTCAAGATCAACGATACGTCCGACGGCGGGGCCTCGTACCTGCAGCTCCTGGAGCCGACCCGCGAGGACTCCACCGTCGCGAAGTGGCTCGCCAAGAACGGGGAGGGGGTCCACCACATCGCCTTCGGTACGGCGGACGTCGACGCCGAGGCGGCCGACATCAGGGACAAGGGCGTACGCGTGCTGTACGAAGAGCCGCGACGCGGTTCCATGGGGTCACGGATCACCTTCCTGCACCCCAAGGACTGCCATGGCGTACTGACAGAACTGGTCACTTCGGCGCCCGTTGAGTCACCTGAGCACTGACCCTCGTACATAGGGGCCGGTAGGGTTGGGGGCGGTCGCCGCTCAGTCCAGGGTGACCGCGGTCCCGCCGTGCGACGGCAGGACCACCGGGGTCCGGGTTTCGGGGGACGAGCGTCGGGGCAGCAGCCCGTGCTCCGCCGATGATCTGACACCATTCCCCGGGGGCCCCGTTCGGCGTATGGACGGAGCTCGTTTGGAGAGAGTTGCGACCAGGGGACGGATGGGACCGCGCAGTGCGGGGCTACGAGAGCCAGGAGCGAGAGCCGGCGGCTGACGTCGACCACCTCTCTCGGTTCGAAGCCGAGATGAAGCGGCTGAAGACCGAGCGGGAAAAGGCGATCCAGCACGCCGAGGACCTCGGCTACCAGGTCGAGGTGCTGCGCGCCAAGCTGCACGAGGCGCGGCGCACCATCATGTCCCGGCCCTCCTTCGAGGGGGGCGACATCGGCTGGCAGGCCGAGCAGTTGCTGCGCAACGCGCAGATGCAGGCCGACCAGATCCGGGCGGACGCCGACCGCGAGCTGAGCGAGGCCCGGGCGCAGACCCAGCGGATCCTCCAGGAGCACGCCGAGCAGGCGGCCCGCCTCCAGGCGGAGCTGCACCAGGAGGCGGTGACCCGCCGCCAGCAGCTGGACCAGGAGCTGGCCGAGCGTCGCCAGACGGTCGAGTCGCACGTCAACGAGAACGTGGCGTGGGCGGAGCAGCTGCGGGCCCGTACCGAGCAGCAGGCCCGCCGGCTGCTGGACGAGTCCCGCGCAGAGGCCGAGCAGGCCCTGTCCACCGCCCGTGCGGAGGCCGAGCGGCTGACGACCGAGGCCCGGCAGCGGCTGACGAGCGCCGCCGAGGAGGCCCGGGCCGAGGCCGAGCAGATCCTGCGGCGTGCCCGCACGGACGCCGAGCGGCTGCTCAACGCCGCCTCCACCCAGGCCCAGGAGGCCACCGACCACGCCGAGCAGCTGCGGACCTCCACCGCCACGGAGTCGGAGTCCGCGCGCCGCCAGGCCCAGGAGCTGAGCAAGGCCGCCGAGCAGCGGATGGCGGAGGCCGAGGAGGCGCTGCGCAAGGCGCAGGCCGAGTCGGAGAAGCTGGTCGCCGAGGCCAAGGAGGCCGCCGCCAAGGCCCTGGCGAGCGCGGAGTCCGCGAACGAGACGCGCACGCGCACCGCCAAGGAGCAGGTCGCCCGGCTGGTCGAGGAGGCCACGAAGGAGGCCGAGAACACCAAGTCCGAGGCCGAGCAGATCGTCGCGGACGCCCGCGCCGAGGCCGAGAAGATCGTCGCGGAGGCCGCGGAGAAGGCCCGCACGCTCACCGCCGAGGAGACGGCGACCCAGCTGTCCAAGGCGGCCCGGACGGCCGAGGAGGTCCTCAACAAGGCGTCCGAGGACGCCAAGAAGACCACCAAGGCCGCGGCCGAGGAGGCCGAGCGGATCCGCAAGGAGGCCGAGGCCGAGGCGGACCGGCTGCGGGCCGAGGCGCATGACATCGCCGAGCAGCTCAAGGGCGCGGCGAAGGACGACACCAAGGAGTACCGCGCCAAGACGGTCGAGCTCCAGGAGGAGGCCCGCCGGCTGCGCGGCGAGGCCGAGCAGCTGCGGTCGGACGCGGTCGAAGAGGGCGAGAAGATCCGCGCCGAGGCCCGCAAGGAGGCCGTGGCGCAGATCGAGGAGGCGGCGAAGTCCGCCGAGGAGCTGCTCGCCAAGGCGAAGGCGGACGCGGACGAGCTGCGGACGACGGCCCAGACGGACAGCGAGAAGGTCCGTACGGAGGCCATCGAGCGCGCGACGACCCTGCGCCGTCAGGCCGAGGAGACCCTTCAGCGCACCCGGCAGGAGGCCGAGCGGCACCGCGAGGAGGTCGTCGAGCAGGCCGAGGCCCTCAAGGCGGACGCCGAGCGGGCGGCGCGGGAGCTGCACGAGGAGACCGAGCGGGCCCTGGAGGCCCGCCGCGCCGAGGCCGCCCAGGAGCTGACGCGGCTCCAGACGGAGGCGGAGGAGCGGCTGGCGGCGGCCGAGCAGGCGCTGTCCGACGCCCGTGAGGAGGCCGCGCGGATCCGCCGCGAGGCCGCCGAGGAGAACGAGCGGCTGCGTGCCGAGGCCGCCGAGCGGATCCGCACGCTCCAGCAGCAGGCCGAGGCGGAGGCCGAACGGCTGCGCGACGAGGCCGCGTCCGACGCGTCGGCCGCGCGTGCCGAGGGCGAGGCCGTCGCCGTGCGCCTGCGGTCGGAGGCCGCGAGCGAGGCCGAGCGGCTGAAGTCGGAGGCGCAGGAGAGCGCCGACCGGGTGCGCGCGGAGGCGCAGGCGGCCGCCGAACGGCTGGCCACGGAGGCGTCCGAGACGCTGGCCGCCGCCCAGGAGGAGGCCAACCGGCGCCGCCGGGAGGCCGAGGAACTCCTCGGCAGTGCCCGGCAGGAGGCCGACCAGGAGCGCGAGCGGGCCCGCGAGCAGAGCGAGGAGCTGCTGGCTTCCGCGCGCAAGCGCGTGGAGGAGGCGCAGACCGAGGCCGTACGGCTGATCGAGGAGGCCGACCGGCGGGCCACGGAGATGGTGTCGGCGGCCGAGCAGCACGCGCAGCAGGTCCGGGACTCCGTCGCGGGGCTGCACGAGCAGGCGCAGGAGGAGATCGCCGGGCTGCGCAGCGCCGCCGAGCACGCGGCGGACCGTACGCGGCGGGAGGCTCAGGAGGAGGCGGACCGGGTCCGCGCCGACGCCTACGCCGAGCGGGAGCGGGCGAGCGAGGACGCCGGCCGGCTGCGGCGCGAGGCGCACGAGGAGACCGAGGCCGCCAAGGCGCTCGCCGAGCGGACGATGTCCGAGGCGATCACGGAGGCGGAGCGGATCCGCGCGGACGTCGCCGAGCACGCCCAGCGGGTGCGCACGGAGGCGTCGGACGCCATCGCGGAGGCCGAGCAGAGCGCCGCGCGCACCCGGGCGGACGCCCGCGAGGACGCCAACCGCATCCGCTCGGACGCGGCGACGCAGGCGGACACCCTCATCACCGAGGCGCGGGGCGAGGCGGAGCGGCTCACGACCGAGACGATCCAGGAGACCGACCGGCTCCGGATGGAGACGGTCACCGAGGCCGAGCGGGTCCGCACGGAAGCCATCTCCGAGGCGGAGCGCCTCCGTTCCGAGGCGGCCGCGGAGGCCGAGCGCGTGCGCGCCGAGTCGGTCGCGAAGGCCGACCAGCTGGTCGGGGAGGCCACCGACGAGGCGGAGCGGCTGCGGGCCGAGGCCGCCGAGACGGTCGGCTCGGCGCAGCAGCACGCCGAGCGGGTCCGCGGCGAGGCCGAGCGCGTCAAGGCCGACGCCGAGGCGGAGGCGGAACGGCTCCTCAACTCCGCGCGCGAGGAGGCCGACCGGACGCTGGACGAGGCCCGCAAGGACGCCAACAAGCGGCGCTCCGAGGCGGCCGAGCAGGTCGACAAGCTCATCACGGAGACCACGGCGGAGGCCGACAAGCTGCTCACCGAGGCGCAGCAGCAGGCGCACAAGACCACCGCGGAGGCCGAGTCGCAGGCCGACACGATGGTGGGCGCGGCCCGCAAGGAGGCCGACCGGCTCGTGTCCGAGGCGACGGTCGAGGGCAACTCGCTGGTGGAGAAGGCCCGTACGGACGCGGACGAGCTGCTGGTCGGCGCGCGCCGGGACGCCACGCAGATCCGGGAGCGCGCCGAGGAGCTGCGCGACCGCATCACGGCGGAGATCGAGGAGCTGCACGAGCGGGCCCGCCGGGAGTCGGCCGAGGCGATGAAGTCGGCGGGCGACCGCTGCGACGCGCTCGTCAAGGCCGCGGAGGAGCAGCTCGCGAAGGCGCAGGCGAAGGCCAAGGAGATCGTGTCGGAGGCCAACTCCGAGGCGGGCAAGGTCCGGATCGCCGCGGTGAAGAAGGCCGAGGGGCTGCTCAAGGAGGCCGAGCAGAAGAAGGCCACGCTGGTTCGGGAGGCCGAGGAGCTCAAGGCCGAGGCGATCCGCGAGGCCAAGCGCACGGTCGAGGAGGGCAAGCGCGAGCTGGAGGTCCTGGTCCGCCGCCGCGAGGACATCAATGCCGAGATCTCCCGTGTCCAGGACGTCCTGGAGGCGTTGGAATCCTTCGAGGCCCCGTCCCCGGCCAAGGACAACGGAGTCAAGGCAGGCGCGACAGTCGGCGCACCCCGTTCGGGTGGCAAGTCCTCGGAAAGCTAGCGAACCGGGGCCAATCCGGTGTCTGCTGGGGTCTTTGACCAAGTCTTTGGCAAGCAGTCCGACGGACGGCCACTCAAAAGGGGTCTCATTTTGCAGATCAAACGCGCATCCGCTCGATGACACACCGTTTCGGCCCCTAGGATTCCATCTATCACCTCACCGGTCTCATTCGACAGGAACCCCATGAGCGACACTTCCCCCTACGGCTTCGAGCTTGTGCGGCGTGGATACGACCGCGCTCAGGTGGACGAACGTATCTCCAAGCTCGTCTCCGACCGTGACAGCGCTCTCGCCCGCATCACCGCTCTGGAAAAGCGCATCGAGGAGCTCCACCTCGAGACGCAGAACGCCCAGGCCCAGATCAGCGACGCCGAGCCGTCGTACGCGGGTCTCGGCGCGCGCGTGGAGAAGATCCTCCGCCTCGCCGAGGAAGAGGCGAAGGACCTGCGCGAGGAGGCCCGGCGCGCTGCCGAGCAGCACCGCGAGCTCGCCGAGTCGGCCGCCCAGCAGGTGCGCAACGACGCCGAGTCGTACTCCGCGGAGCGCAAGGCCAAGGCCGAGGACGAGGGCCTGCGGATCGTCGAGAAGGCCAAGAGTGACGCCGCCCAGCTGCGTGCCGAGGCGCAGAAGGACGCGCAGTCCAAGCGCGAGGAGGCGGACGCCCTCTTCGAGGAGACCCGCGCCAAGGCCGCGCAGGCCGCCGCCGACTTCGAGACGAACCTCGCCAAGCGCCGCGAGCAGTCCGAGCGCGACCTGGCGTCCCGTCAGGCCAAGGCCGAGAAGCGCCTCGCCGAGATCGAGCACCGCGCCGAGCAGCTCCGCCTGGAGGCGGAGAAGCTGCGCACGGACGCCGAGCGCCGCGCCCGCCAGACGGTGGAGACGGCCCAGCGCCAGGCCGAGGACATCGTGGCCGACGCCAACGCCAAGGCCGACCGCATCCGTTCGGAATCCGAGCGCGAGCTCGCGGCCCTGACCAACCGCCGCGACAGCATCAACGCCCAGCTGACGAACGTCCGCGAGATGCTCGCCACGCTCACGGGTGCCGCGGTGGCCGCCGCCGGTACGCCCGCCGAGGACGAGCCGATCTCCCGCGGGGTCCCGGCCCAGCAGTCCCGGTAACGACCGGGCGTACGGAGACTGAATCTCCGCAAAGCCCTCTGCCGCTCCGGTGGCAGAGGGCTTTGTCACGTTCTAGCGTGGCGGCATGATTGAGCTCGAGGGGCTGACCAAGCGTTACGGCGAGAAGGTGGCGGTCAACAACCTGTCCTTCACCGTCAGACCGGGCATCGTCACCGGCTTCCTCGGGCCCAACGGCGCGGGCAAGTCCACGACCATGCGGATGATCCTGGGTCTCGACCACCCGACCGCCGGCGACGTCCGTATCGACGGCAAGCACTACCAGCAGCTCAAGGACCCGCTGACGTACATCGGCGCCCTGCTGGAGGCCAAGGCCTGGCACGGCGGGCGCACCGCCTACAACCACCTGCTGTGCCTCGCGCAGAGCAACGGCATCCCGCGCAGCCGGGTGCGGGAGGTACTGGAGACGGTCGGGCTGACGGCGGTCGCGAAGAAGAAGACCAAGGGCTTCTCGATGGGCATGGGGCAGCGGCTCGGTATCGCGGCCGCGCTGCTCGGCGATCCGCGGATCCTGATGTTCGACGAGCCGGTCAACGGCCTCGACCCCGAGGGCATCCACTGGATCCGCACCCTGATGAAGTCCCTGGCGGCGCAGGGCCGGACCGTGTTCGTCTCCTCCCATCTGATGAGCGAGATGGCGCTGACCGCCGACCACCTCGTCGTCATCGGGCAGGGGCGGCTGCTCGCGGACACCTCCATGGCCGACTTCATCGCGCGCAACTCACGGTCGTACGTCCGGGTCCGCAGCCCGCAGCGGGAGCGGCTGCTCGACGTGCTGCACCAGGCCGGGCTCGTGGCCGTCGAGAGCGGTGACGGGGTGCTGGAGGTGGACGGCGGCAAGGCCGAGCACGTCGGCGAGCTGGCGGCGCAGCACGGGATCACACTGCACGAGCTGAGCCCGCAACAGGCGTCGCTGGAGGAGGCTTTCATGCGGCTGACCGCGGAGTCGGTGGAGTATCACGCACACAGCGAGACGAGCCCCGAGCCACCAGGACAGCGGTGGGGCGACGGCTGGAAGAGGGGCTGAACATGGCGACGACCCAGGTCGTACGGTCGGAGTGGACGAAGATCCGGTCGGTGGCGTCCACGGTGTGGACCCTCTCGCTGGTGGTGGTCGTGACGGTCGCCCTCGGCATGCTGATCTCGGCCCTGTCCAAGAACGAGTTCGATTCCATGGGCGCGCGGGAGCGGGCGGACTTCGACCCGACGTTCATCAGTTTCGCGGGGATGAGCCTCGGGCAGCTCGCGATGATCGTGTTCGGTGTGCTGGTGGTGTCGAACGAGTACAGCACCGGCATGATCCGCACGTCGCTGGCCGCCGTGCCGAAGCGCGGCTCCTTCCTGTTCAGCAAGATCGCGGTGGCCGGCGGTCTCGCTCTCCTGGTCGGTCTGGTCACCAGCTTCGCCGCCTTCTTCCTGGGGCAGGCGATGCTCGGCGAGCACCGGGCGGAGATCGGCGACCCGGGGGTGCTGCGTGCCGTGATCGGCGGCGGCCTCTACATGGCCCTCATCGCGATGTTCTCCATGGGCGTCGCCGCGATGCTGCGCTCGCCGATGCTCTCCCTGGGCATCCTGATGCCGTTCTTCTTCCTCATCTCCAACATCCTGGGCAATGTCGACGCGACCAAGAAGGTCGGCCGGTTCCTTCCCGACCAGGCCGGCAGCAAGATCATGCAGGTGGTCACGCCCCTCGACGACGACACCCCGTACGGCCCATGGGGCGGCCTCGGAATCATGGGCTTGTGGGTGCTCGCGGCGCTGGTCGGCGGGTACGTGCTGCTGAAGAAGCGCGACGCCTAGACGCTGCCGGGGCGCGTCGCGCTCCACCCTTTACTTTGATTTGGGCGGAACCGTCAGCGCCTCGATATCCTCCTAACCCTTACGGGGGCGTGTGCCCCGCTGTCCTGAACCTTGCGATGGGTGCGGAGCATGATCGAAGCAGTCGGCCTGACGAAGCGCTACGGCGACAAGACCGCTGTGTACAACCTTTCCTTCCAGGTGCGGCCGGGGGCCGTCACGGGCTTCCTCGGACCGAACGGCTCGGGCAAGTCGACGACGATGCGCATGATCCTCGGTCTGGACAACCCGACGGCCGGGCACGTGACGATCGGCGGCTACCCGTACCGCAAGCTGCCCAACGCCCCCCGCCAGGTCGGTGCCCTGCTGGACGCCAAGGCCGTGCACGGCGGCCGGGCCGCCCGCAACCACCTGCTGTGCCTGGCCCAGCTCTCGGGCATCCCGGCCAAGCGGGTGGACGAGGTGCTCGGGGTCGTCGGCCTCCAGGACGTGGCGAAGAAGCGGTCCAAGGGCTTCTCCCTCGGCATGGGACAGCGGCTGGGCATCGCCGCCGCGCTGCTCGGCGACCCGCAGGTGCTGCTGTTCGACGAGCCGGTCAACGGCCTCGACCCCGAGGGCATCCTCTGGGTGCGCAACCTGATGAAGGCGCTCGCGGCGGAGGGCCGTACGGTCTTCGTCTCCTCCCACCTGATGAGCGAGATGGCGCTGACCGCCGACCATCTCATCGTCATCGGGCGCGGGCAGCTGCTCGCCGACATGAGCGTCACGGACTTCATCTCCGCGAACTCCGCCGACTTCGCGCGGGTCCGGACGCCCGACACCGAGCCGCAGCAGCGCGAGAAGCTGTCCGCCGCGCTCACCGAGTCGGGCGGGCACGTGCTGCCCGAGCAGGACGGCGCGCTGCGCGTGACCGGGCTGCCGCTCCCCCGCATCAGCGACATCGCGCACGACCACGACGTACGGCTGTGGGAGCTGTCGCCGCACCAGGCCTCGCTGGAGGAGGCGTACATGCGGATGACGCAGGGCGCGGTCGACTACCGCTCGACCATCGACCAGAAGGAAGGCCTGCAGCAGCCGCTGCCGCCCGGGGCACAGCCCCCGATGCCGGTGCCCGGCCAGGGCCAGCCCGGCTGGTACGCCCCGCCGCCGCCCCAGCAGGGCGGACACCCGTTCGCGATGCCGCCGCAGGGCGCGCCGGGCCAGGCGCCGAGCGGCCCGTACGGGGCGCCTGGAGGCACTCCGGCTCCCCCTGCCGCCTCCGCCGCGGCACCCCCCAACCCGTACGCCCAACCGCCGGGTCACTCACCACAGCCGTCCGCGCAGCAGCCGGCACCCCAGGCACCGCAGCCGCCCGCACAGCCTGCCGCCCAGGCACCCCAAGCTCCGGCCGTGCCCGCCGGCGAGGCGCCCCAGGCGCCGGCCATGCCCGCCGCGCCGGCTCCGCAGGCGAGCGCCGCTCCCGCGCCGCCGGCCTCCGCCCCGACCTCCGATCTGACCAAGCCCGAGGACCCCCGATGAGCAGCCCCCAGCCTCCGATGCCGCCGGCCGCGCCCACCCGGGAGGCGGCGCCCGGTTCTGCGTACCCCGGTTACACGTCGCCGATCCCGGTCGTGCGGACGCACCTCGGGCACGCCATCGCCTCCGAGTGGACGAAGATCAGGTCGGTGCGCTCCACCATGTGGACGCTCGGCGTGTTCGTCCTGCTCGTCATCGGCATCGGCACGCTGACCGGCGTGGTGGTGGCCAACTCCGACCCGGCCCTGTCCGGCGAGAGCCCGCTCGGCCTGGGCTTCTTCGGGCTGCTGCTCGGCAGCATGTGCATCATCACCCTGGGCGTGCTCACCACGGCCTCGGAGTACGGCACGGGCATGGTCCGCACCACGATGGTCGCGTGCCCGAGCCGGGGCCGGGTGCTCGCGGCGAAGGGCATCGTGTTCTTCCTGGTCGCGTTCGTGGTGACGCTGGTGTCCGCCTCCCTCGTCGCCTTCCTGCACGTGGCCATGCTGCAGGGCCAGGGCGCCAAGGACCCGTCCGGCGGGGAGTGGCTGAGGGGCACGGTCGGCATCTCGGCGTACGTCGCGCTGCTGGGCCTGCTCTCGCTCGCCGTCGGCTCGATCATCCGGCACTCGGCGGGCGCCATCACGATCATGATCGGCGCCGTGCTCGCCCCGCTGGTGATCGCGCTGTTCATGTTCTCGCAGTCCCTGGAGGACGTGCGCCAGGCCCTGTTCGAGTACTCCATCCCGAACCAGCTCAGCGTCTTCTACTCCAACTCCCTGAGCCAGTCCGGCCCGTCCGGCTGGGACCCGCTGTGGATCATCCTCGGCGCGACGGCCGTCGCGTTCGCCGCCGCCTTCGCCCTGCTGGAGAAGCGGGACGTGTAGCCGCAGGCCGGCCTAGAACCGCGGCGCGTTACGGGACCGCCGCACCCCCGGGGTGCGGCGGTCCCGCGCGTTCCAGCAGGCCTTGTGCCAGTGCCGGCGGTCGTCGACGCCCGTGTGCTCGGACCAGGCCACCACGTGCGGCACCCCGTCCGGGATCATCTGGTCGCAGCCAGGGCAGCGGTACGACTTGCCCTGTGCGCTCGCGCCGGCCACGTGCCGCACGCTCCAGTTCTCACCCTGCCAGTTCTCCGAGGACTGCCAGCCGCCGTAGCGGCCGGGGCGGTCGTCCTCGGCGCTCCGGCCGGACGAAGCGGCGCCCTTGGGTCGGTTGCGACGCGGGGACACGGGACACCTCTCGGGGCTATACAGGACACGGGCCGTGTCCAGCCTACGCGGCGCGGACCGGGGTACGCGTACGGCACCAATCGCCACAAGTCCCTCGTCGGGCGAGGCGAACCCCCGGCCGGGGTCTCTCCCCGGGCTCCCGAGGGACGCCCCATTCTGCAGACAATCCGCAAATTACCCCGACCGGCCGTGTCCTCGTCACGTGTCAGACGGTTATGCCCTGTGGGGGAGCTCCGTGTCGGAGCCAAGGAAGCAGGAAAGCAATGCGCGTTGGAAGTTTCGTGTTGGCGGCCCAGTTCCCCGGTCAGGGCGAGGGAGAGGCGCTGCACCGCGCGGTCCGCTCGGCCGAGGTCGCCGAGGAGGCCGGGCTCGACACGGTCTGGCTGGCCGAGCACCACTTCGTGCCGTACGGCACGTGCCCGTCGGCCGTCACCCTGGCCGCCTTACTGCTCGGCCGCACCCGCCGCATCCGGGTCGGCACGGCGGTCAGCGTGCTGCCCACCACCCACCCCGTGACCCTCGGCGAACAGGCCGCGCTGCTGCACCACACGAGCGACGGCCGTTTCACGCTCGGCGTCGGGCGCGGCGGCCCCTGGGTCGACCTGGAGGTGTTCGGCGCGGGCCTGGAGGCGTACGAGAAGGGGTTCCCCGAATCCCTGGACGTCCTGGTGCGCTGGCTGCGCGACGCCTCGGTGGCGGCCGACGGGGAGCGCTTCCGCTTCCGTGAAGTCCCGGTCGTTCCCCGGCCGTCGGAGGCCCTGACCGAGGCCGCGGGACCCGAGCTCGTCGTCGCCTGCACGTCCCCGGCGAGCGTGCGGCTGGCGGCCGAGCGCGGTCTGCCGATGCTGCTCGGGATGCACGTGGGGGACGAGGAGAAGGCCGAGATGGTCGCCCTGTGGCGGCAGCACGCGCGGGCGTGCGGCCGGCCCGCCGAGGAGATCCTGGACGCGTCCCATGTGTCGGCGGGCGTCTGCCAGATCGCGGACCGGCGGGTCGACGCGGCGGAGACGCTGATGAAGGCGATGCCGGGCTGGCTGAAGCAGGGCCTGGAGGCGCATGTCACGGTGGACGGGCGCACGCGCCGGATGCGCGACCCGCTGGCGTACACCGAACTGCTGTGCGGACTGCACCCGGTGGGCACCCCGCGGCTGTGCGCCGACCGGCTGGCGGCGACCAGTGAGCGGACCGGCATCTCCCGCTTCGCCCTGCTGGTCGAGGGCTCCGGGGACCTGGCGGCGACGGAGGAGAACGTACGGCGGCTGGGGTCGGAGGTGCTCCCCCAACTCGTCTGAAGGCGCGGTGGGTTCCTGGGGCTTGCCGCTCCGGTACAGAACTGCACCTCCCGCGAACGGAGCGGCAAGCATGCTGCGCCGCGTCAGCAGTCCCGGAACTCGGGTGACTGGTTGAGCACCTGGCTGCGGACCGAAGTGAAGCGGCCCAGCGTCTCGTCGACCGAGGAGTCAAGCGGGAACACGGCCACCCGGTGGCAGTTCTGGAAGGCCAGTCGCACACCGAAGTGCCGCTGCAGCGCGCCGCGTATCGCGTCACTCGCAAGCGCACGCAGCAACTGACCGCGTGCCTGCTCGTCCGGCGGAGGCGTCTGGTTGTCGGCGAACGCACCGCCGTCCACCTTCAGCTGGGCCACCAGGGAGCTGATCATCTCCCACGCATAGGGCAGGGAGGTCCGGACGCAGTCGACGAATTCCGCTTCGTCGACCTCGCCTCGCTCGGCCTGTTCGAGTAGGGCCGGTGAGACGTCGAGCGACATGAGTTCTCCTCTCGCACCCCCGCCCGGCGGGCAGGGGTTGCCGGACAGATAAGGGAGTTCGCGATATCGGACACGCTGCGTACACACATCGCGACCTCCCGCTCATACCGTAAGCAACCGACGGTGACGGCACCAGGAGAATGCGCAGATGAGGCACTCACAATGACCACACCCTGCACACAATCAGCCAATACCGAACACGTGTTTTCCAGGGCGAATCGCGTCGGCAGGCGCCTGTCGAGTAGCGTTGCCGACCATGCGTCTCGTCATTGCCCGCTGCTCCGTGGACTACGCCGGGCGGCTCACCGCCCACCTTCCCTCGGCCCCGCGCCTGATCCTGGTGAAGGCGGACGGCAGCGTCTCGATCCACGCCGACGACCGGGCCTACAAGCCCCTGAACTGGATGTCGCCGCCCTGCACGCTGAAGGAGGGCACCGGCGAGGATGAGGGCGTCTGGACCGTCGTCAACAAGGCGGGCGAGAAGCTCATCATCACGATGGAGGAAGTCCTCCACGACTCCTCGCACGAACTGGGCGTCGATCCCGGCCTGATCAAGGACGGCGTGGAAGCGCACCTCCAGGAGCTGCTCGCCGACCGCATCGAGACACTCGGCGACGGCTACACCCTCATCCGCCGCGAGTACCCGACGGCCATCGGGCCGGTCGACATCCTGTGCCGGGACGCCGACGGCAAGACCGTCGCGGTGGAGATCAAGCGACGCGGTGAGATCGACGGCGTGGAGCAGCTGACGCGTTATCTGGAGCTGCTGAACCGCGACCCCCATCTCGCCCCGGTCCGCGGCATCTTCGCCGCTCAGGAGATCAAGCCCCAGGCCCGCGTCCTCGCGACCGACCGCGGCATCGGCTGCCAGGTCCTCGACTACGACGCGCTGCGGGGCATCGAGGACGACAAGCTGCGGCTGTTCTGACCCACCGCACGTACACGACGACAAGGGCCGGGTCCGAGGAACGGACCCGGCCCCGCTGCGTGTACGGCTGTCAGATCACCGGGTCCGGGCTGGTCTGCGGCGCGCTCGCGGTGGTGCTCGTGGGGGCGCTCGGCGCCGGACCGCTGGCCGTGTCGGAGGTGGACGGCGTCGACGGCGGCGGGGGGTCGGACGTCGGCGGCTGCGAGGTCGGCGGCTCGGACGTGGGCGGCTTCGACGTCGTGGGCGGCTTCGAGGTCGTCGGCGGCTTCGACGTCGTGGGGGGCTTGGACGTCGTCGGCGGCTTGGACGAGGTGGGCGGCTTCGAGGTCGTCGGCGGCTCCGACGTCGCCCCGGGGTCGCTGGGGCTCGGCGAACCGCTGGGATCACCCGTCGGCGTCGGATCGTCCGAGGTACCGAGCGTGCCGTCCGGGCCCGGGTCGGTCGGGCGGCTCGTCGCCGCGCCCGTGTCGCCGTTGCCGTCGTTCGCCGGCCGGTCGGCGCCCAGGCTGCCGTCGTCGACGCCCTGGCTGGCCGAGGGATTGACGCCGACCTGGTCGGACGGCGGGTTCTTCTCGTTGTCGGACGTGGCGCCGAGGGTCACGACCGTGCCGAGCACGGCGACGAGCAGGGCACCGGCGCCGGCGGCCACCATGTTGCGCCGGGCCAGGCCCTTCAGGCCGCCCCGGGCCTTGCGCGAGGGCGCGGGCGAGCCCTGGCGGGTGACCAGGGTCGGCGAGGGCGGCTGCTGGAGGGTCGGGAAGGCCGCCGGAACACCACCGGCCGGGGACGCCGACTCCTCGTACCGGGCGTCGGGCACCTCCTCCCCCGCGGTCGGCCCGAGCCCGATCGGTGTGCCCGAGCGGTCGGCGACCAGGGCGAGGGCACGACGGCCGGCGACGGTGCCGCGCTTGTCGGAGAGGGCACCGCGCAGGCCGATGGAGGCCTCCAGTTCGGCACGGGCCCGGTCGAGCTGCCCGCCGCACAGGGCGAGGATGCCGAGCTCGTGGTGGAAGTAGGCCTGCTCGGCGATGTCCCCGGCGAGCCGGGCGGCCTCGGCGCCGGTGCGCAGGGCGCGTTCCCAGGCGCTCCAGTGCAGTCCGGCGGCGAACGCGGGCGCGGCGGTGCGCGCCAGGTGCACGGCCGGGCTCTCCTCGTCCTCGGCGGGCGGGCCGGTGAGCGGCCCGAGCACGGCCAGGGCGGCGAGGAGGGCGTCGGCCTCGGCGCACACGCGCTCCGGGGTGACCGAGGGGTGCCCGGCCCACCAGGAGTAGTGCTGGGCGGCGCTGCGGGCGCCGGCTTCGGCCTCGTCGGCGTATCCGGCGGCCTCCAGCTGGGTCAGGACACCGGCGGCGAGCCGGTAGCGGGAGCCGACCGGGGAGACCAGGCCGCAGGAGGCCAGTTCGGCGAGCGCGGCGTCCGCGTGGGTGTCGCCGACCAGGGCGGGCAGATGTGCCTGGTGCGGCACCTCGCCGCCGAGGGCGACGGCGAACCGCAGGGTGGCGCGCGCGGACGCGCTCAGCCGGGAGGCGAGCAGCGGCGCTGGCGCGGCGGCCTCGCCGAGCGAGGGCAGCGGTACGTCGTCGCCGTCGGCGGCGTCGTACGCCTCGGCCGGGGGCGCGTCCTCGAAGACGCCGAACTCGTCGACGGCGCTCGTCCCGGCGCGCAGCCGGTCGCGCTGCCGCAGCAGGGCCCCGGCCTGCACGAAGCGCAGCGGCAGCCCCTCGGACTCGAACCAGAGGTCGCCCGCCCAGTTGGACTCCTCGTCCGTGAGGGGCCGGCCGACGGCGTGTTCCAGCAGGTCGAGCCCGGCCGCGCGCTCCAGGCCGCCGAGGAAGACCTCCTCGACGGCGGCGTCGGCGGAGGGCGCCGGCACGTCCGGTGTGGCGCCGAGCAGGAAGGCGCACTCGGGGGTGGCCTCCAGCAGCTCGTCGAGCGCGGCACCGCCGAACTCCAGGTCGTCGACGACGACGACCGCGCCGATCTCACCGACATAGGTGAGCAGTTCGTCCCGTTCCGGGCGGTGCAGGGGGGCGTTGTACACCGCGTAGAAGAGGTCGTACAGCAGTTCGTCCGAGGTGCGGCCGTAGCCGTTCAGGCGGACGACGCCATCGGGGGCGAGGTCGAAGCAGTCCTCGCACACGAGGTCGAGGAGACGGGTGCGGCCGCAGCCGGCGGGGCCGGTGAGGCGGACCGAGCGGCCGCGCGCGAGCAGGCGCACCAGCCGTTCGCGTTCGTCCTGGCGGGCCAGCAGCGGCAGGCTGGGCTGCGCGGGGCCGGGCGGGACGGGCGGCCGGGCCGCGCGCTCGGCCTCGGCGCGCTCCGCCGTCGTGAGCTTCACGGGCCGGGCGGGCCGTTCGGCGGGCGGGCAGACCTCTATCTCGCTGCCGTCGACGGGGTTGACGGTCAGCAGGAAGTCGCCGGAGACGAGCTGCACCGTGCGGGCGAGCGCGGGCGCGTGCTGACTGAAGTCGGGTGTGAGGGATTCCCTGGGCGGGCGCTGGCGCGGCGACTGACTGTCGCCCCCGTGGCCGTACTCGTCGGGTCCCCGGGTGTTCGGGTCCATAGGTCAAAGCCCCCCAAAAGCGTGTGTGTGCTCTGAAAAGCCCCTCCCGGCCTTGCTGCACACCGCGCTGTCGCTTCTGGTCCGGGCCCGCTCGAAGGGTGTCAAGGCAGCGGGCAGCCGAACCCTAAACCTTCGCACAGTATCTACGACAGTCCGGGGTACCGCGCCGTCCGAGACGTCACGGTCTCGTGAGGATTGTGCGCGTCGCACGAGTCGACGATGTCCGTCCGGGTCTCCCCGGTCGCCCGGTCCACACCCGCACAGGACGTCACACGCGAGGCAATGTCTCCACTCCGATGCCTCCCTCGATCGCCAGGATCCGGTGCAGGCGGGTGGCCACCAGCAGGCGCTGCATCTGCGGCGGCACGCCGCGCAGGACCAGGCGCCGGCCGCAGCGGCCGGCCCGCCGGTGAGCCCCCATGATCACACCGAGTCCGGTGGCGTCCCAGGAGTCCAGTTCGGACAGGTCCAGCACCAGGTCGCCGACTCCGTCGTCGACGGCCGAGTGCAGGACCGTACGGGCGTCCGCCGCGCTCCGGACGTCGAGGCGGCCCCCGACGACCAGCTCGGCGTGGTCGCCCCTGATGTGCATATGCGCTCCCCGTGCGTGCGTCTCGTGCTCCGCGTTGTGATGCCGGTGATGCAACCTCTGACTGCGTGAGGGGGGTAGAGGTTGCTTCTTGTAAGCGAACCGATACCGAATTCACCCCGGCGTGTGATGGCCCCGGGGCATGTGCGGTTTCAGTGCTTGTAGAAGCCCTGCCCGCTCTTGCGTCCGATGTCACCGGCGTCAACCATCCGGCGCATCGACTCGGGAGCCGCGAACTTCTCGTCCTGGGACTCGGTGTAGATGTTGTTCGTGGCGTGCAACAGGATGTCGACGCCCGTCAGGTCCGCCGTCGCCAGCGGGCCCATGGCGTGCCCGAAGCCCAGCTTGCAGGCCAGGTCGATGTCCTCGGCGCTCGCCACGCCCGACTCGTGCAGCTTGGCGGCCTCGACGACCAGGGCGCAGATGAGACGGGTCGTCACGAAACCGGCGACGTCGCGGTTGACGACGATGCAGGTCTTGCCGACCGACTCGGCGAAATCCCGGGCCGTGGCGAGGGTTTCGTCACTGGTCTTGTAGCCGCGGACCAGTTCGCACAGCTGCATCATCGGCACGGGCGAGAAGAAGTGCGTGCCGACCACCCGCTCGGGGCGCTCCGTCGCGGCCGCGATCTTGGTGATCGGGATGGCGGAGGTGTTGGAGGCGAGGATCGCCTCGTCCTTCACGAGCTTGTCGAGCGCGCGGAAGATCTCGTGCTTGATCTCGAGCTTCTCGAAGACGGCCTCGACGACGACGTCCGCGTCGGCCACGGCGTCCAGGTCGGTGGTCGCGGTGATCCGGGCGAGCGCGGCGTCGGCGTCGTGCGCCTCCAGCTTGCCCTTGGCGACGAACTTGTCGTACGAGGCCTTGATGCCGTCGGTGCCCCGCTTCAGCGCCTCGTCGGTGACGTCGCGCAGGACCACGTCCCAGCCCGCCTGTGCGGAGACCTGGGCGATGCCGGATCCCATGAGGCCGGCTCCGATGACGGCGAGCTTCCGTGCCACTGTGCGACTCCCCTGACGCGCTGCTTGTGTCTGCCTCTCGGGCGGACACTAGCGCTCGTGAGGGCCTGTGTGACCAGTAAGTAATGCGCGTCACGTCTCACATGACGGACATCACACCAGCAGGGGTCATCCCGCTCCCCGGACGGCGTAGTTGAGCACCTTCCGGCTCAACAGCTCCTCGATGTCATCGAGGAGGACGAGCATCTCCCGTGACACTTCGTCCGGGTTGCGCCCCTTGGCCATCTCGCGGCCGATCGCGACGAACACGGTGCCGTGGACCCAGCAGATCTGACCGGCGATCAGCCTGGGCAGGGGGTCGGCGTCCCCCGCATCCGTCTCCTCGCGGAGGGTCGCCTCCAGGTTGTCCTGGACCTCCTGCTGGATGCTCCACAGCCGGGAGCGCAGCGGCGGCGCCTCCTCGATGCAGCGCATGAAACGGTCGTAGCCCTCGACGAGGCCCATCCGGGGCGAGACGGCCTCGATCTCGGCGCGCAGCTCGCGCAGCACCGCCCGGGCGGCCGACTCCCCCGCGTCCCGGCCGCGCACCCAGCGGGAGAGCCGGTCGACGACCCCCTGGGAACGGTCGAAGAAGAGGTCCTCCTTGGCCGGGAAGTAGTTGTAGACGGTGTTCACGGAGACGTCGGCCGCCTCCGCCACGTCCGCGATCGTCACGGCCATGAACCCGCGCTCCAGGAACAGACCGGTGGCGATGTCCGAGATGCGCTGCCTGGTCTCGCGCTTCTTCCGCTCCCTGAGTCCCTCTGCCATGTCCGAATCCTAGCTTCCTTGGGTTCGCTGAAAACTTGGGGTCGTTGCAAATTTTCAGTGACTCTGTTTTTCTGGGCACATGGCAATCATCAGTACGTCCGCCCTGGCGCGTACCTTCCAGACCAAAGGCGGCCCGGTCCAGGCCGTGCGCGGCATCGACCTGACCGTCCGCGAGGGCGAGATCCTCGGCTTCCTCGGCCCGAACGGGGCCGGCAAGACGACCACCCTGCGGATGTTGACGACACTGCTGGAACCGACCGGCGGCGCCGCCACCGTCGCGGGCTGCGACCTGGCGACCGACCCGGCCGGGGTGCGCCGGGCCAGCGGCTACGTGGCACAGTCCGGCGGTGTCGACCCGCAGATCAGCGTGCGGGAGGAGCTGGTCACCCAGGGGCGTCTGTACCGGCTGACGCGGGCGCGGGCCGCCGAGCGCGCCGCGGAACTCGCCCGCGACCTGGGCCTCACCGAGTTCCTCGACCACAAGTGCGCGGCGCTCTCCGGCGGGCAGCGGCGCCGCCTGGACATCGCGATGGCGCTGACCCACCACCCGAAGGTGCTGTTCCTCGACGAGCCGACGACCGGACTCGACCCGGGCAGCCGGGCCGACCTGTGGGACCTGGTGCGCCGGCTGCGCGACGAGCACGGCACGACGGTCTTCCTGACCACGCACTACCTGGACGAGGCCGACGCCCTCTCCGACCGGCTGGTCGTCGTCGATCACGGGGTGGTCGTCGCCGAGGGCACCCCGAGCGCGCTGAAGCTCCGGTACGGCGGCTCACTCGACGCCTCGCTCCAGGACACCTTCCTCGCCATCACCGGCCGCAGCGCCGCGCCGGCCGACCAGACTCCCGTCGCCGTCTAGGACGCAGAGGACTCCCCATGCTGTTGCACGACATCGCGCTCGTCTACGGGCGCTATCTCCGCCAGTCCCTGCGCTCCCGCTTCGCGCTGCTCTTCGGCGTGCTGATGCCGCTGCTGTACCTGGTGTTCTTCGGCCCCCTGCTCACGGATCTGCCGCTCGGCGGGCAGGGCAGCTCCTGGCAGGTGCTCGTCCCCGGCCTGCTGCTGCAACTCGGGCTGTTCGGGGCGTCGTTCGCGGGCTTCTCGATCATCCTGGAGAAGGGCCAGGGAGTGGTCGAGCGCATGCGCGTCACCCCCGTCAGCCGACTGGCCCTGCTGCTCGGCCGGGTGCTCAGGGACGCCACGGTGTTCGCCTTCCAGGCCGTGCTGCTGGTGCTGGCCGCGGTGGCGATGGGGCTGCGGGCCCCGCTGCCCGGCGTCCTGATCGGGTTCGCCTTCGTCGCCCTGCTCTCGCTCTCGCTGGCCTCGCTGTCGTACGCGCTGGCCATGAGGCTGAGCACCCCGCAGACCTTCGGCCCGGCGATCAACGCGCTGACCATGCCGTCGATGCTGCTGTCCGGGCTGATGCTCCCGATGACCCTGGGCCCGGCCTGGCTGGACGTCCTGTCGCACCTCATGCCGTTCCGCTACCTGGTCGACGCCGTCCGGGACGCGTACGTCGGCTCCTACGCCACGGCACACATGCTGTACGGCGTGCTGGTCGCCGTCGGCTTCACGGCCCTGTCCGTGACAGTGGGCACACGCGTGTTCCGAACGGCCGGAGCGTAACTACGCTGGCCACATGGTCAATCTGACGCGCATCTACACCAGGACCGGCGACCAGGGCACCACCGCCCTCGGCGACATGAGCCGGGTCGCCAAGACCGACCTGCGGATCGCCGCGTACGCCGACGCCAACGAGGCGAACGCGGTGATCGGCACGGCCATCGCGCTGGGCGGCCTGGACGAGGAGGTCGTCAAGGTCCTCACCCGGGTGCAGAACGACCTGTTCGACGTGGGTGCGGACCTGTCGACACCGGTGGTGGAGAACCCGGAGTTCCCGCCGCTGCGGGTCGAGCAGTCCTACGTCGACAAGCTGGAGGCGGACTGCGACCGCTTCCTGGAGGGCCTGGAGAAGCTCCGCTCCTTCATCCTCCCCGGCGGCACCCCGGGCGCGGCCCTGCTCCACCAGGCCTGCACGGTCGTACGCCGGGCGGAGCGCTCGACCTGGGCGGCCCTGGAGGTCCACGGCGAGGTCATGAACCCCCTGACGGCCACCTACCTCAACCGGCTCTCCGACCTCCTGTTCATCCTCGCGAGGACGGCGAACAAGGAGGTCGGGGATGTGCTGTGGGTCCCGGGCGGGGAGCGCTAGCCCTTACTGCGGGCCCCCTGCCACAGCCCGGCGGCGACCAGCACGCCGCCGACGCACATCATCACGATGCCGACCTTCGTGAGGGTGACGACGGGGACCTCCACGTCCCCGGCGAACAGCCACAGCCCGAGGCCGATCACGAAGGTGACGATCCCTTCCAGCACGTTCCCGCGGGCCTTGCTCACCGGTGCGCCCTCTCCTTCTCCGGCGCGACCTCCGACTCACCCGCCGGAGCCTTCCGCGGCCAGATCCAGTAGCTCAGCGCGATCAGGCCGTGGATGCCGGCCGTGCGCCAGGCCACGTAGCGCCAGCTCTCCAGGGACGTGACACGGCTCGGGTCGTCCACGTACCAGATGGCCAGTTGGAGCAGCGCGGTCGCGACGGCGGCGCCGATCAGCGTGCCCATCCAGACCTTGCCCTCGTGACGCGCCCGGGCCATGCCGTAGCGCGGCGGCTTCGGCGGCGGCGGGGCGCCGCCGAACCGGCGGGCCGCGTGGCCGTCGAGCCACTTCACCGTGCGGTGGCCGTGCCCCACGGTGTAGCCGATGTACAGCGCGGCCAGCCCGTGCGTCCAGTTCGGCTCGGCGCCGTTCTTCAGGTCCAGTGCGGTGACGACCAGCAGGACGACCTCCAGCAGCGGCTCGCACAGCAGCAGCGCCAGCCCCGTGCGCGGCATGCGCAGCAGATAGCGGAAGGCCAGTCCGGCCGCCAGCAGCACCCAGAAGCCGATCTCACAGGCGGCGATCAAGGCGACGATCACGATTCGCTCCTCTCGGTCACCCTGCCAGGCTCCCGTTCGGCGCGGCCGGAATCGTCGTCGCGACTGACGAACCCGCGGTACATCGAAAGATGCAGTCCGGGACCCTTCGCGGGGATCACGCGCGGGGCACTGCGGCCGTGTTGGATGGTGCCATGGCCGTTCGACTCCCCCGCCCCCGCCGTTTCGACGTCTGCGTCGCGCTGGGCGGTCTGCTCGGCGGGCTGCTGCTGTGGGGCGTCGGCCTTGCCACCCGTCCACACACCGAGGTGTACGTACTCCTGCCGGGGCGCTGGCCGCTTCTGCTGCCGCTCGTCGTCATGGCGGGCTGTGAGCTGCTGCGCCGCATCGCCCCCCGCACCGCGCTGCTGATCGGCACGCCCGCGATCATCCTGGACACCGTCACCCAGGGCAACCTGGTCACGATCCTGATGTACACCGACCTCATGTACGCGGCCGTCCTGTACGGGCCGCCCGCCTCGGCCCACCGCATCCCGCGTATCACCGGGCTGCTCTCCGTGGCCGGAGCCGTGGTGCCGTTCGCGCTCTGGCGCGAGCCCGAGGCGCTGCTGATCGGCGTGGTCACCGGCCTGGTCGCCTTCGGGCCCGCGTCCACCGGCCTGATCGTCCGCAACCACCGCGAGGCCGCCGAAGCGGCCCGCTTGCGCGCCGAACAGACCGCGCTGCTCGCCGAGATGGACCGCACCCAGGCGGTGACCGCCGAACGCGCGCGGATGGCCCGCGAACTGCACGACATGGTCGCCAACCACCTGTCGGCGATCGCCATCCACTCCACCGCGGCCCTCTCCCTCGACGACCCGAAAACCTCTCAGGAGGCGCTGGGGGTCATCCGCGAGAACAGCGTGGAGGGGCTCGCGGAGATGCGGCGGCTCATCGGGATCCTCCGGGACTCCAGCGGCGACGTCGAACCCGTCACCGCACCCACCCTCGACGGACTCGGCGCCCTGGTCGACAACGCGCGCACCAACGGCCTCGACATCACGCTCGACGCCGCCCACGACGCGGTCCCCGCGCCCGTCGAACTCGCCGCCTACCGCATCGTCCAGGAGTCCCTCACCAACGCCCTCAAGCACGCCGGCCCCGGCCGGGTCACCGTGTCCCTCGCCCAGCTCGACGGCCTGCTGACCATCGCGGTGACCAGCCCCTACGGCGACCGGGACGGGCCGGGCGCCCCCGGCTCGGGCGCCGGGCTGGTCGGCATGCGGGAACGCGCCGCGCTACTGGACGGCACGTTCGAGGCCGGCCCGGAGGACTCGCCGGACGGCAAGATCTGGGCCGTACGCGCCGCCCTGCCCGTCCACGACACCGTCGAAGGAGAAGCCGAATGATCCGCGTCCTGGTCGCCGAGGACCAGTCGGCCGTCCGTGCCGGCCTGGTCCTCATCCTGCGCAGCGCACCCGACATGGAGGTGGTCGGCGAGGCGGCGGACGGCGAACAGGCGGTGGCGCTGGCCCGTGAGCTGCGGCCGGACCTGGTGCTGATGGACGTTCAGATGCCGCGACTGGACGGGGTGTCGGCGACCCGGCAGGTCGTGGCGGAACGGCTCGCCGACGTGCTGGTGCTGACCACCTTCGACCTGGACGAGTACGTGTTCGGGGCGCTGCGGGCGGGCGCGTCCGGCTTCCTGCTCAAGAACACCGAGGCGAAGGACCTGCTGGAGGCCGTACGGACGGTCGCACGCGGGGAGGGCCTGATCGCCCCGGCGGTCACCCGGCGGCTGATCGCGGAGTTCGCGGCGAAGCCGACCCGGGAGCCCGCGGCCGACCCCGCCGTCCTCGACCGGCTGACCCGGCGCGAGCGCGAGGTGCTGTCCTGCCTCGGCGAGGGCCTGTCCAACGCGGGCATCGCCGAGCGCCTCGACATGGCCGAGGCGACCGTGAAGACCCATGTCAGCCGCCTGCTGGCAAAGCTGGAGCTGCGCAGCCGGGTGCAAGCGGCAGTGCTCGCACAGGAGTTGAGGGTCTGACCCGCAGGGGTCAGGGACCTGACCCGGCCGCAGATCGCTACAGGTCACGGTGGTCCAGACCTATTGACCGGTGGTCCAGACCTTTCTATTCTCACCGCACCATGAGTGGGCGTGAGGCTCAGTCACGCCCCCCACAACTCCATCGAGGAGGCGCAGCATGCGCTTCAGACACAGAGCCGCGGCGGGGTTCGCGACCCTGTTGCTCCCGCTGGCCGGTCTCGTCGGCCTCGCGAGCCCGGCCCAGGCCGCGACATCCGCCACCGCGAGCTACACCAAGACCCAGGACTGGGGATCCGGCTTCGAAGGCAAGTGGACGGTGAAGAACACCGGAACCACGACCCTCAACTCCTGGACCGTCGAGTGGGACTTCCCCTCCGGCACGTCCGTCACCTCCGCCTGGGACGCCGACGTCACCTCCTCCGGCACCCACTGGACCGCGAAGAACAAGTCCTGGAACGGCACCCTGGCCCCCGGCGCCTCCGTCTCCTTCGGCTTCAACGGCACAGGCTCCGGCTCCCCCGCGGGCTGCAAGCTCAACGGCGGCAGCTGCGACGGCGGCAGCGTCCCCGGCGACGCGCCGCCCTCCGCGCCCGGCACCCCCGCCGCCTCCAACATCACCGACACCTCGGTGAAGCTGACCTGGTCCGCGGCCACCGACGACAAGGGCGTCAAGAACTACGACGTCCTGCGCGACGGCACGAAGGTCGCCACGGTGACGACCACGTCGTACACGGACACCGGCCTGACCAAGGGCACGGACTACTCCTACACCGTCCAGGCCCGTGACACCGCCGACCAGACCGGCCCGGTCAGCGGCGCCGTACGGGTCCGGACCACGGGTGGCACCACCGAGCCGCCCACCGGCGACAAGGTCAAGCTCGGCTACTTCACCGAGTGGGGCGTCTACGGCCGCAACTACCACGTCAAGAACCTGGTGACCTCGGGGTCAGCGTCGAAGATCACGCACATCAACTACGCCTTCGGCAACGTCAAGAACGGCCAGTGCACCGTCGACGACACCTACGCCGCCTACGACAAGGCCTACACCGCCGACCAGTCCGTCAGCGGCACCGCCGACACCTGGGACCAGCCGCTGCGCGGCAACTTCAACCAGCTGCGCCAGCTCAAGGCCAAGTACCCGCACATCAAGGTGCTGTACTCGTTCGGCGGCTGGACCTACTCGGGCGGCTTCGGCCAGGCCGCGCAGAACGCGGCCGCGTTCGCCAAGTCCTGCAAGGCCGTCGTGGAGGACCCGCGCTGGGCCGACGTCTTCGACGGCATCGACATCGACTGGGAGTACCCGAACGCCTGCGGCCTGACCTGCGACACCTCGGGCCCCGCGGCCTTCAGGAACCTGATGTCCGCGCTGCGCTCCGAGTTCGGCCCGAACTACCTGGTCACCGCGGCCATCACCGCCGACGGCTCCTCCGGCGGCAAGATCGACGCGGCCGACTACGGTGGCGCCGCGCAGTACCTCGACTGGTACAACGTGATGACGTACGACTACTTCGGCGCCTTCGACAAGGACGGCCCGACGGCCCCGCACTCCCCGCTCACCTCGTACCCCGGGATCCCGCAGGCGGGCTTCAACTCGGCCGACGCGATCGCCAAGCTGAAGGCGAAGGGAGTCCCGTCCGCCAAGCTCCTGCTCGGCATCGGCTTCTACGGCCGCGGCTGGACCGGCGTCACCCAGTCCGCCCCCGGCGGCACGGCCACCGGCCCGGCGCCCGGCACCTACGAGGCCGGCATCGAGGACTACAAGGTCCTCAGGAACTCCTGCCCGGCGACCGGCACGATCGCGGGCACCGCGTACGCGCACTGCGGCAGCAACTGGTGGTCGTACGACACCCCGTCGACGATCGCCGGGAAGATGACCTGGGCCAAGAACCAGGGCCTCGGCGGCGCGTTCTTCTGGGAGTTCAGCGGCGACACCGGTAACGGAGAGCTGGTGACCGCGATCAACAACGGTCTGTCGTAAAACAGTTCGGCGAGTTACGCCACGTTGACGCGCTGACCGGGCGGGGCTGCCTCAAGCCACGCGAGGAAACCGGTCAGCGCGTCTTCGCTCATCGCGAGTTCGAGACGCGTGCCCCGGTGCAGGCAGGCCAGGATCACATGGTCGGAGAGCAGCGCCAGCTCCTCCTCGCCCTCCGGGACCCGGCGGCCGACCACCTCGATCGCGGAACGCTCCAGGATCCGGCGCGGACGCGGCGAGTACGAGAAGACGCGGTACCACTCGACGCGGTCGCCGTTGTACCGGGCCACCCCGTAGGCCCAGCCCTTGCCGTTCGAGTCACCCTGCTCCGGGGCGTCCCAGCGCAGGCTGGCGTCGAAGGTGCCGCCCGAGCGCTGGATGAGCCGGCGGCGCAGGCCGAAGACGAACAGGCCCACCACCACGAGGGCCACCACGATTCCGCACACAGTCAGAGCGAGGACCATCGACACCGACCTCCTCGTCTCCTAGGTAACGGAACGTAAAAATCACCCACATCCGCCTCAGCCGCGGCTGGGTCCGGATCTCTCCGGTACCCAGCCGCGGCTGAGTGACGTCATCACACGACGGGCAGGGTCAGCGCGCCGCCGTGGCCGTACGCAGACGGACGTCCGCGCGGCGCTGGGCCTCCGCGTCGTCCTCCGCCTTCGCACGCTCCAGCTCCTGCTCCGCGCGCTGGACATCGATCTCGTCCGACAGCTCCGCGATTTCGGCCAGCAGCGAGAGCTTGTCGTCCGCGAACGAGATGAAACCGCCGTGGACCGCGGCGACGACCGTCCCGCCATCGCTCGTGCGGATGGTCACCGGGCCCGACTCCAGCACACCGAGCAGCGGCTGGTGACCGGGCATGACGCCGATGTCGCCGGACGTGGTGCGCGCGACGACCAGGGTGGCCTGGCCGGACCAGACCTCACGGTCGGCCGCGACCAGCGCGACGTGCAGCTCAGCAGCCAAGGGTGGCTCCTCGGGTCACCACCCGGCGGGAGTGCCGGGTGTTGGTTACAAGTCTAGTAGGCGTGACAGAGGGGGCGGGACGCGCCCGCCCCCTCCGGCGTGAGCACGAGGCTCACATCGAGCGCGAGGCTCAGGAGACGCCCAGCTCCTTCGCGTTCTTCTTCAGGTCCTCGAGACCACCGCACATGAAGAACGCCTGCTCCGGGAAGTGGTCGTACTCGCCGTCGCAGATCGCGTTGAACGCGGCGATCGACTCGTCCAGCGGCACGTCCGAACCGTCCACACCGGTGAACTGCTTGGCGGCGTGGGTGTTCTGGGACAGGAAGCGCTCCACGCGACGGGCACGGTGGACGACGAGCTTGTCCTCCTCGCCGAGCTCGTCGATACCGAGGATCGCGATGATGTCCTGCAGGTCCTTGTACTTCTGCAGGATGTTCTTCACGCGCATCGCGGCGTTGTAGTGGTCCGCCGAGATGTACCGCGGGTCGAGGATCCGGGACGTGGAGTCCAGCGGGTCCACGGCCGGGTAGATGCCCTTCTCGGAGATCGGACGGGAGAGCACCGTCGTCGCGTCGAGGTGGGCGAAGGTGGTGGCCGGGGCCGGGTCGGTCAGGTCGTCCGCGGGGACGTAGATCGCCTGCATCGAGGTGATCGAGTGACCACGGGTCGAGGTGATGCGCTCCTGGAGGATGCCCATCTCGTCGGCCAGGTTCGGCTGGTAGCCCACCGCGGAGGGCATACGGCCGAGCAGGGTCGACACCTCGGAACCGGCCTGGGTGAAGCGGAAGATGTTGTCGATGAAGAACAGCACGTCCTGCTTCTGGACGTCACGGAAGTACTCCGCCATCGTCAGGCCGGCCAGGGCCACGCGCAGACGGGTGCCCGGGGGCTCGTCCATCTGGCCGAAGACCAGGGCGGTCTTGTCCAGAACGCCGGACTCTTCCATCTCCGCGATGAGGTCGTTGCCCTCACGGGTGCGCTCACCGACGCCCGCGAAGACGGAGACGCCCTCGTGGAGGTTGGCGACACGCATGATCATTTCCTGGATCAGCACGGTCTTGCCGACACCGGCGCCACCGAACAGACCGATCTTGCCGCCCTTGACGTACGGGGTGAGCAGGTCGACGACCTTCAGGCCCGTCTCGAACATCTCGGTCTTGGACTCGAGCTGGTCGAACGCGGGGGCCTTGCGGTGGATGGACCAGCGCTCGCCCTCGTAGGTCTCGTCGGTGTTCAGCACCTCACCGAGAGTGTTGAACACCTTGCCCTTGGTGAAGTCGCCGACCGGAACGGTGATGCCCGCGCCGGTGTCGACGACCGGGGCCTGGCGGACCAGGCCGTCGGTGGGCTGCATGGAGATCGCGCGGACCAGGCCGTCACCCAGGTGCTGGGCGACCTCCAGGGTCAGCGTCTTCTTCTCGCCCGCCTGCGCCGGGTCGGCGACCTCGACGTGGAGGGCGTTGTAGATCTCGGGCATCGCGTCGACGGGGAACTCCACGTCGACGACCGGGCCGATGACCCGGGCGACGCGGCCCGTAGCCGTCGCGGTCTCAACAGTGGTGGTCATTTATCGGTCACTCCCCGCGGTCGCGTCGGCCAGGGCACTGGCGCCACCGACGATCTCGCTGATTTCCTGGGTGATTTCGGCCTGGCGGGCCTGGTTGGCAAGCCGGGTGAGCGTCTCGATGAGCTCTCCGGCGTTGTCGGTGGCCGACTTCATCGCGCGCCGCGTGGCGGCGTGCTTGGAGGCGGCCGACTGGAGCAGCGCGTTGTAGATCCGGCTCTCCACATAGCGCGGCAGCAGGGCGTCCAGGACGTCCTCCGCCGAGGGCTCGAAGTCGAACAGCGGGAGGATCTCGCCCTTGGGCTTCGCCTCCGCCGCCACCTCGTCGAGGCTGAGCGGCAGCAGCCGCGCCTCGATCGCCGTCTGCGTCATCATCGACACGAACTCGGTGTAGACGATGTGGAGCTCGTCCACGCCGCCCTCGGCCGTCTCGGTCTCGATCGCCTCGATCAGCGGGGCCGCGACCCTCTTGGCGTCCGCGTACGACGGGTCGTCGGTGAAGCCCGTGAACGACTCCGCGATCTTGCGCTCGCGGAAGTTGTAGTGGGCGACACCACGGCGGCCGACGATGTAGCTGACGACCTCCTTGCCCTCGGCCTCAAGCTTCTCCGTGAGCCTCTCCGCGGCCTTGATGGCGTTGGAGTTGAAGGCACCGGCCAGCCCGCGGTCGCTCGTGAGGAGCAGGACCGCGGCACGGGTCGGGTTCTCCGGCTCGGTCGTCAGCGGGTGCTTGGTGTTCGATCCGGTGGCGACCGCCGTGACCGCCCGGGTGAGCTCGGTCGCGTACGGCGTGGACGCCGCCACCTTGCGCTGCGCCTTGACGACGCGCGAGGCGGCGATCATCTCCATCGCCTTCGTGATCTTCTTGGTCGCGGAGACGGATCGGATGCGACGCTTGTAGACCCGGAGCTGGGCTCCCATGAGTCAGGTCCCTTCCGTCGTCACTTGCCGGCAGCCGGGGCGTCCTCGCCGAGCAGCTTGCCGTCGGAGGTCTCGAACTGCTTCTTGAACTCCGCGATGGCGTCGGCCATGGCCTGGAGGGTGTCGTCCGACATCTTCCCGCCCTCGCGGATGGAGGTCAGCAGGCCCTGCTCCTTGCGGTGCAGGTACTCCAGCAGCTCCTTCTCGAAGCGGCGGATGTCGGCGACCGGGACCTCGTCCATCTTGCCGGTGGTGCCGGCCCAGATGGAGACGACCTGGTCCTCGGTGGCCATCGGCTGGTACTGCGGCTGCTTCAGCAGCTCGACCATGCGCTGACCACGCTCCAGCTGCGCCTTGGACGCGGCGTCCAGGTCGGAACCGAAGGCGGCGAACGCCTCCAGCTCACGGAACTGGGCGAGGTCCACACGCAGTCGGCCGGAGACCTGGCGGATCGCCTTGTGCTGGGCGGAACCACCGACTCGGGAGACCGAGATACCGACGTTCAGCGCGGGACGCTGACCGGCGTTGAACAGGTCCGACTCCAGGAAGCACTGGCCGTCGGTGATGGAGATGACGTTGGTCGGGATGAACGCCGAGACGTCGTTGGCCTTGGTCTCGACGATCGGCAGACCGGTCATCGAGCCGGCACCCATGTCGTCGGAGAGCTTCGCGCAGCGCTCCAGCAGCCGGGAGTGCAGGTAGAAGACGTCACCCGGGTAGGCCTCACGGCCCGGCGGGCGGCGCAGCAGCAGCGACACGGCGCGGTAGGCGTCGGCCTGCTTCGACAGGTCGTCGAAGATGATCAGGACGTGCTTGCCCTGGTACATCCAGTGCTGGCCGATGGCCGAACCGGTGTACGGCGCCAGGTACTTGAAGCCGGCCGGGTCGGACGCCGGAGCGGCGACGATGGTCGTGTACTCCAGCGCGCCGGCCTCCTCCAGAGCGCCGCGCACGCCGGCGATGGTGGAGCCCTTCTGGCCGATGGCGACGTAGATGCAGCGGACCTGCTTGTTCGGGTCGCCCGAGCGCCAGTTGTCGCGCTGGTTGATGATCGTGTCGACGGCCAGGGCGGTCTTGCCGGTCTGGCGGTCACCGATGATCAGCTGACGCTGGCCACGGCCGATCGGGGTCATGGTGTCGACGGCCTTGTAGCCCGTCTCCATCGGCTCGTGCACCGACTTGCGGACCATGACGCCAGGAGCCTGAAGCTCCAGGGCGCGACGGCTGTCGGTCTCGATCTCGCCGAGGCCGTCGATCGGGTTGCCGAGGGGGTCCACCACGCGGCCGAGGTAGCCCTCGCCGACCGCGACGGACAGGACCTCGCCGGTACGGCTGACCGGCTGCCCCTCCTCGACGCCGCTGAACTCGCCGAGGACGATGGCACCGATCTCGCGCTCCTCGAGGTTGAGGGCGAGGCCGAGGGTGCCGTCCTCGAACTTCAGCAGCTCGTTGGCCATGGTCGAGGGCAGGCCCTCGACCTTCGCGATGCCGTCGCCGGCAAAGGTGACCGTACCGACCTCCTCGCGCGAGGCCGCGTCCGGCTTGTACGCCTGGACGAAGTTCTCCAGCGCGTCCCGGATCTCCTCCGGCCGGATCGTGAGCTCCGCCATCTGGGTTCCCTGCTCTCCTTGTTGGGCCCGAAGTTTCTTAGGGGGTCTGGGGGCGACCCCCAGGATTCTTCTGCACGGCCCAACCAGGGCCGTCGTAAGTACGTAATGCCTATTGAGTTGCTGCTCAGCTCGTGAGCCGGCGGCCGGCGTCCTCGATGCGGTCCGCGAGGGAGCCGTTGATGACCTCGTCGCCGACCTGCACCCGCATTCCGCCGAGGACCTCGGGGTCCACGTCCAGGTTGAGGTGCATCTTGCGGCCGTAGAGCTTCGCGAGGGCGGCGCCCAGGCGCTGCTTCTGCACGTCGCTCAGCGGTACCGCCGAGGTGACGACGGCGACCATGCGGTCCCGGCGCTCGGCGGCGAGCTTGGACAGGGACTCCAGTCCCGACTCCAGGCTACGTCCCCGCGGCGCCGCCACAAGGCGCGTCACCAGACGCTCGGTGGCCGCCTGTGCCCTGCCGCCGAGCAGGCTGCGCAGCAGCTCGCTCTTGGCCGGGGTGGTGGCCTTGCGGTCGGTCAGCGCGGCGCGCAGCTCGGTGCTGCCGGAGACGATCCGGCCGAACCGGAACAGCTCGTCCTCGACGTCGTCGAGCTTGCCCGCCTTCTGCGCGGCGGTGAGGTCGGCGGTGCTGGCCAGCTCCTCCAGGGCGTCCACCAGGTCGCGCGACTGCGACCAGCGGGAGCGCACCATTCCGGCGACCAGGTCGGCGGCCGGGCCGCTGACCTGGGTGCCGAGCAGGCGCTGGGCCAGTTCGGCCTTGGCCTCACCGGCCTGCGCCGGGTCGGTGAGGACCCGACGCAGCGACACCTCGCGGTCGAGCAGCGCGGTGACGGCGGCCAGTTCGTCGGCGAGCGCGCCGGCGTCCACGGACGTGGAGTCCGTCAGCGCGTCGAGACGCTCTCGTGCGGCTGCCAGGGCCTCGCGGCTCGCTCCGTTCATCGGCCGGCCTCGGCCTTCTCCTCGAGGTCGTCGAGGAACCGGTCGATCACGCGGCTCTGGCGGGCGTGGTCCTCGAGGGACTCGCCGACGAGCTTGCCGGCCAGGTCGGTGGCGAGCTTGCCGACGTCCTGGCGGAGCGCGGACGCGGCGGCCTTGCGGTCGGCCTCGATCTGGGCGTGACCGGCGGCGACGATCTCCTCGCGCTGCCGCTGGCCCTCGGCCCGCATCTCGGCGATGAGGGCGGCACCCTGCTCCTGCGCCTCCTGGCGCAGACGCGCGGCCTCGTGCCGGGCCTCGGCGAGCTGTGCCTTGTACTGCTCAAGGACGCTCTGGGCCTCGACCTTCATGGTCTCGGCCTCTTCGATACCGCCTTCGATCGCCGCGCGGCGCTCCTCCAGAACCTTGTTGATGTTCGGAAGCAGCTTCTTCCAGAAGAAGAAGAACACGATGGCGAAGGCGATGGTGCCGACGAGCAGCTCGGGGCCCGGAGGAACGAGCGGGTTCTGCTCTTCCTCGGCCGCCAGCTGCACCAGGTTGGCGATCACATCAGTGCCTTTCGTCGAAACGTGTCGGTGAGCAGGAAATTACTGACCGAACACGAACGGCATAACGATGCCGATGAGGGCGAGCGCCTCACAGAACGCGAAGCCCAGGATCTGGTTGGCACGGATCAGACCGGCCGCCTCGGGCTGACGGGCCAGGGCCTGGGTGCCGTTACCGAAGATGATGCCGACGCCGATGCCGGGGCCGATGGCGGAGAGGCCGTAGCCGATGGAGCCGAGCGAACCGGAGACAGCGGCGAGGGTCTCAGTGGCAGCCATGCTGAATCTTCCTTCTCTTTCACGGACCGGCGGGGGTTGGCCACCGGACGTTCTTGGGACTTGCGGGGCGGGAGGGGCTCAGTGGTGCTCGGCGAGAGCGCCCTGGATGTACGTGCAGGCGAGGAGTACGAAGACGTACGCCTGGACGGCCTGCACGAAAAGCTCGAAACCGATCATGGCGATGGTCATCACGAACGAGACACCGGCCGCCGGGATCATCCAGCTGTTCAGGAGGTACCAGGAGGCGACCGTGAACATGACCAGCATCAGGTGGCCGGCGAACATGTTGGCGAACAGTCGCACCGCGTGCGTGAACGGCCGGACGAGCAGGTTCGAGAAGAACTCGATGACCATCACGAGCGGCAGCACCGGGCCGAGCGTCTTGTCGTAGCCGGTGATGTTCTTGAAGAACCCGACGAAGCCGTGCCGCTTGAAGGTCAGCGAGACCCACGTGACGTAGACGACCGCGGCGAGTACCGCCGGGAACGCGATGATCGACGAGACCGGGAACTGCGCCAGCGGGATCACGGACCAGATGTTCATGATCCAGATGAAGAAGAACAGCGAGACCATCAGGGGGACGTACTTCTCGCCCTCCTTCTTTCCGAGGGTCTCGTAGACGATGCCGCGGCGGACGAAGTCGTAGCCGGCTTCACCGACCATCTGCAGCTTGCCCGGCACCACCTTGGCCTTGCCGAAGGCCGCGTAGAAGAAGCCGATGACGAGGATGGTGGTGATGATCGCGAGCAGCATCACCTTGTTGAACTCGAACCCTCCAACCGTGGCAATCGGCTTGAAGAGGAACGAGTGCAGGCCCGGTGCCGGAAAACCACACCCGTCGGACATGATCCGACAGCTCCAGTCAAAGGCGAGCTGGGTCTGGTCAGCACTCACCACGGGCTCCTTCGGCGTGACGCATGGGTACGGCAACCTCGTTGTGTCGGCGCGGCGCGCAGCCGCGGGTCGGCACCGGACTGGTGTTACGGATGTGAGGGCGGCTGGGGGGCATCGAGCCTCGCGTTCGAGCAGGCGTCAGCTCAGATGCCCGCGCCCGCGATGCCGCAGTTGGCACCGGACGATAGCAGGAGTTCCCAATGCTCTTTATCGCGCCCCTACTCGTCACGACGACGACCCGGTCTTCTCGGGCTTCTCGCTCTTCTCGGAGTCCGGGTCGATGTAGAAGATCTTGGCCTTCATGTGCGCACGAGCCTGCGCGGCCATCCACACGACGGTCGCGACGACGAGCCCGACGGCGAACGTCTTCGCGTTGAAGAACGAGGTGTCCTTGAAGAGGGCGACGAAAATCAGGAGCAGCAGCAACTGGGCCGTGTAGAGCATCAGCCCCATGGCCTGGAACAACTGCGGGAGCGTTTTTGCCGTCCGCTGGAGGACGTACAGACCGATCCCCATGAAGAGGATCGCCAGGGCTGTGCCGACGGCGGCTCCGAGGGCCCCCTTGCCTCCGGCCACCACGCCGCTGACGGCGACGGCGACCACACCGGCAGCCGCTGCGGGCACAGCGCACTGCAGAAGGTTCCGGGCGTCATTGGACGGCATGGCGGCAACTCCGCTTTCGCAGGGGGCAGGGGTGTCGTCATGGACGAGCGTAGTCCCGGGCTGAGTGGAGACCTCACACCAATGGACCGTCGCACTGCGGTCCTTCGGCTCTATCCGGGGGTTCTCGTGAACCGTATCACAAACTATTTGATGCAGTCTTTACCTGAAGGTGTGCGGGCTGTCACACATGAGAGTGAAGCCGCGCGTCTGTGCAGGAACAGCGCCGACTTGTCTGGTATTGGGCGCTTCGCACCCCCATCGCAACCCCACGACTTGGCAATGCTCTAGTCAGATTCTTACCTTGTCCCGGTTCTTACCTGGTCCCGGCCTTGCGCCGGTCCGCCAGACGCGAACGGGAGCCGAGGGCGGTGGCCCCGTTGACTCCCGAGACTCCGGACACCACCGGGGCGCGGTCCTCACGCGCGACCGCGGCCGTCTGCTCGGCGGCGGACGCCGGCGTCGAGGCCTCGGGCGCCAGGGCCGGGACCCCGCGGCGCCGGTAGCGCGGCGGCACGAACCGCTCCATCCAGCGCGGGGCGCGCGGCGTGAAGCGCGGCAGCAGGAGCAGGGCCAGGCCGATCGCGCTGAGGAACACGACCCCGAGCACGATCCACATGGACGCCGAGTTGACCGAGTAGGCGAGCGCCCCGAAGGCGATCAGCGCCGACCAGAAGTACATGATCAGCACGGCCCGGCTGTGCGAGTGGCCGATCTCCAGCAGCCGGTGGTGCAGGTGGCCGCGGTCGGCGGCGAACGGCGACTGGCCGCGCCAGGTGCGGCGCACGATGGCCAGGATGAGGTCGGCGGCGGGGACCGCGATGATCGTCAGCGGCAGCAGCAGCGGGATGTAGACGGGGACCGTCTGGTGCACGGCCTCCTTCTCCGACCCGACGTACAGGTTGAGCGCGTCCGGGTCGACCTGCCCCGTGATGGAGATGGCACCGGCGGCCAGGACCAGGCCGATCAGCATCGAGCCCGAGTCGCCCATGAAGATCCGCGCCGGGTGCATGTTGTGCGGCAGGAAGCCCAGGCACATGCCCATCAGGATCGCCGAGAAGAGAGTGGCCGGGGCGGCGGCCTCGACGCCGTACGAGTACCAGATCCGGTAGGCGTACAGGAAGAACGCGGTGGCCGCGATGCAGACCATGCCGGCCGCGAGACCGTCCAGGCCGTCGACGAAGTTGACCGCGTTGATGGTGATGACGACCAGCGCCACCGTCAGCAGGGTGCCCTGCCACTGGGTGAGCGCCACCGAGCCGACGCCCGGGATGGGCAGCCACAGGATCGTCAGACCCTGCACGACCATGACGCCCGCGGCGATCATCTGGCCGCCCAGCTTGATCAGGGCGTCGATCTCGAACTTGTCGTCCAGCACGCCGATCAGCCAGATCAGGGCCGCCCCGGACAGCAGCGCGCGGGGTTCGTTCGAGGCCTGGAAGACCTGGTTGAGGTTGGTCAGGTGATCGGCGACCAGCAGCCCCGCGCACAGGCCGAAGAACATCGCGATCCCGCCGAGCCGCGGAGTGGGTTCCCGGTGCACGTCACGTGCCCGGATCTCCGGCATCGCTCCGGCCACGATCGCGAACTTCCGTACCGGCCCTGTCAGCAGATACGTCACCGCGGCCGTGATGCAGAGCGTCAGCAGGTATTCACGCACAGGCTTCCCCACAGGTCTCGCTGGCCATCTCAGCCCCACACCCTAGCGATGCGCGCATATGTGTGGGGACTTCCGGGTAGCGACGATGGTTGCACGAGTAGCTGTGCACCCTGGTGCGCTTACCCCGTCTCAGCGGGGATACGGCGGAAATCCACCGGCCAGCTCCCGCACTTCTTCACGGGCCCTCGCGGTCTCGGTCACGCCCTTGAGCACCCCTGCGAGCAGCTTGGCGATCCGCGCCATCTCCGCCTCGCCCATGCCCTGCGTGGTCACGGCGGCCGTGCCGAGTCTGAGTCCCCGGGCGTCGCCGTGCGGCAGCGCGCAGCAGTCCAGGACCAGGCCGGCCGCGGCGAGACGGCGCCGGGCGGTGCGGCCGTCGACGCCGAGCGGCGCCGGGTCGGCGGTGATCAGGTGGGTGTCCGTGCCGCCCGTGGTGACGACCAGGCCCTCGGCGGCCAGCCGGGCCGCGAGAACCCTCGCATTGGCGACCACCTGATGGGCGTACACGGCGAACGCCGGAGTTGCCGCCTCCCCGAACGCGACGGCCTTGGCCGCGATGGTGTGCATCTGCGCGCCGCCCTGTGTGAAAGGAAACACGGCCCGGTCGACCCGCTCGGCCAGCTCCGCACGGCACAGGATCATGCCGCCGCGCGGGCCCCGCAGCACCTTGTGCGTCGTCGCACAGACGATGTCCGCGTACGGCACCGGGTTCGGCGCCGCTCCCCCGGCGACCAGCCCGATGGGATGCGCGGCGTCCGCGACGAGGTACGCGCCCACCTCGTCGGCGACGTCGCGGAAGAACGCGTAGTCGATGTGCCGGGGGTAGGCGATGGAGCCGCACACGATCGCCTTGGGCCGGCGCGTGCGCGCCAGGGTGCGCACCTGCTCGTGGTCCATCAGCCCGGACTCGGCCTCCACGCCGTATCCGACGAAGTCGAACCAGCGGCCGGAGAAGTTGGCCGGCGAACCGTGCGTGAGATGACCGCCGTAGGGCAGACCGAGGGCGAGGACGGTGTCACCGGGGCGCAGCAGAGCGGCGTAGGCGGCCAGGACGGCCGAAGAACCGGAGTGGGACTGGACGTTGGCGTGCTCGGCGCCGAACAGCGCCCTGGCCCGGTCCACGGCCACGCGCTCGGCCACGTCGGCGATCTCGCAGCCGCCGTGGTGCCGCGCTCCCGGGTAGCCCTCGGCGTACTTGTTGGCGAGCGGCGAGCCGAGGGCGGCCAGGACGGCCGGCGAGCTGAAGTTCTCGGCGGCGATCAGCTGGAGCGTCGTCGCCTGCCGCTCCCGCTCGCCGAGCAGGATGTCGGCGAGTTCGGGGTCCTGGCGGCGCAGGAGGTCGGCCTCGATGGCAGGGGTGACCGTCATGGTGGGCTCCGGGCGGCGTCGACGGTGACGTACGTCCAATGTAGGCCCGGGGCCTCCGGGGCGCTCGGCCGTTACGTCTTTGCGGGGACGCCCGTGAGGGCCGTGACGACCGGATCGAGTGCCTGGTGTATCTCGTCCCCGATGGACCGGAAGAACGTCAGGGGCGCCCCGTACGGGTCGTACACCTCGTCCGCCTCGGCGTTCGGTGCCAGCAGCCACCCGCGTAGAGCCGCCGCGGCACGCACCAGCGCCCGCGCGCGGGTGACCACGCCCTCCTCCAGGGACGGCAGGGTCGCCGGGTCGATGGCCTTCACCAGTCGGGTGAACTCCTTGAGCGTGAAGGTCCGCAGGCCGGCCGAGTGCCCCATGGAGATGACCTGCGCCCGGTGGTCCCGGGTGGCGGTCAGCACCAGGTCGGCGCGGATCACGTGCTCGTCGAGGAGTTCGCGCCCGGTGAAGCCGGAGGCGTCCGCGCCGAAGTCGGCGAGGACGGTCTCCGCGTGGCTCTCCATGGGCGCGCCCTCGTGACCCCAGGTGCCCGCGCTCTCCACGATCAGCCCGCCGCCCAGGATCCCGAGCCGCTCCCGCACGAAATGGCGGGTCAGCCGCTCGGTGATGGGCGAGCGGCACACGTTGCCGGTGCTGACGTGGAGGATGCGGAAGCTGTCGCGCGGAAGCCCCACGAACGTCGTCGTGATCTCCGCCGCGCTTTCCCCGTTGCCTATGCCACGCCCCGCTCCAGGGGCCGTCAATTCGCCACCTCGAGGTCGGGTACGACCTTTCGCAGCTCTTCCGCGGAGAGCGCGCCGGCGCGCAGCAGCAGCGGCACCTCACGGGTCACGTCGACGATCGAGGACGGGACGTTGCCGGGAGTCGGGCCGCCGTCGAGGTAGACGGAGACGGAGTCGCCGAGCATCTCCTGCGCGGCGTCGCAGTCCTCCGGCGCGGGGTGGCCGGTCAGGTTGGCGGAGGAGACGGCCATCGGGCCCACCTCCGTCAGCAGCTCGATGGCGACGGGGTGCAGCGGCATGCGCACGGCGACCGTGCCACGGGTGTCGCCCAGGTCCCACTGGAGGGACGGCTGGTGCTTGGCGACGAGCGTCAGCGCGCCCGGCCAGAAGGCGTCGACCAGCTCCCAGGCCAGCTCCGAGAAGTCCGTGACGAGCCCGTGCAGCGTGTTCGGGGAGCCGATGAGGACGGGCGTGGGCATGTTGCGGCCCCGGCCCTTGGCCGCCAGCAGGTCGGCGACCGCCTCCGAGGAGAACGCGTCGGCGCCGATGCCGTACACCGTGTCCGTCGGCAGCACCACGAGCTCGCCACGGCGGACGGCGGACGCTGCCTCACGCAGACCGGTCACTCGGTCGGTCGCGTCGTTGGTGTCGTATCGCCGTGCCATCTTTAGCTGGCCTCCTCGTACACGTGCTGCTGGGATGAAGACTGCGAAGACCGCGAAGACCGCGGGGTGCCCGGTGCGCTCACGGCAGCGCCTTGCGGGCCGTGGCGAAACGCGGGCGGTTGTTCAGGTCCGGGTGGTCGGCGGCGTCGGTCCAGCCGCGGTCCTCGGCGAAGATCCACGGCACCTGGCCGCCCTGGGTGTCGGCGTGCTCCACGACCACGACACCGCCGGGGCGCAGCAGCCGGTGCGCGGTGCGCTCCAGGCCGCGGATGAGGTCGAGGCCGTCCTCGCCGGAGAACAGGGCCAGGTCGGGGTCGTAGTCCCGCGCCTCGGGGGCGACGTACTCCCACTCGGTGAGGGGGATGTACGGCGGGTTGGAGATGACCAGGTCGACCTGGCCGTCCAGGTCCGGGAAGGCCGTCAGGGCGTCTCCCTGGCGCAGCTCGACCCTGGACCCCTCCACGTTCTTGCGGGTCCACCTGAGGGCGTCCTCGGACAGCTCCACGGCGTGCACGCGCGAGCGCGGCACCTCCTGGGCGAGGGCGAGCGCGATGGCGCCGGAGCCGGTGCACAGGTCGACGATGCACGGCTCGACGACGTCCATGGCCCGTACGGCGTCTATGGCCCAGCCGACCACGGACTCCGTCTCGGGCCGGGGCACGAACACCCCGGGGCCGACCTGGAGTTCCAGGTACCGGAAGTAGGCGCGCCCGGTGATGTGCTGGAGCGGCTCGCGGGCCTCGCGGCGGGCGATGACCTCCCAGTAGCGGGCGTCGAAGTCGGAGTCCTTGACGGAGTGCAGCTCGCCGCGCTTGACGCCGTGCACGAACGCGGCGAGCTCCTCCGCGTCGGTGCGCGGCGAGGGCACGCCGGCGTCGGCGAGCCGCTGGGTGGCCTGGGCCACCTCCGCGAGCAGCAGATTCACGCAAGTCCTCCGGTACTCAGTACTCCTACGTGCCCTTACGCGGCTGCCAGCTTGGCGGCCGAGTCCGCGTCGACACAGGCCTGGATCACCGCGTCGAGGTCGCCGTCCAGGACCTGGTCCAGGTTGTACGCCTTGAAGCCGACACGGTGGTCCGAGATGCGGTTCTCCGGGAAGTTGTACGTACGGATCTTCTCGGAGCGGTCGACGGTGCGGACCTGGCTGCGACGGGCGTCGGCGGCCTCCCTCTCCGCCTCCTCCTGTGCCATGGCGAGCAGCCTGGAGCGCAGGATACGCAGTGCCTGCTCCTTGTTCTGCAACTGGCTCTTCTCGTTCTGGCAGGAGGCGACGACTCCGGTCGGGATGTGCGTGATGCGCACGGCGGAGTCGGTGGTGTTGACGGACTGTCCGCCCGGCCCCGAGGAGCGGTAGACGTCGATGCGCAGGTCGTTCGGATTGATCTCGACGTCGACCTCCTCGGCCTCGGGGGTGACGAGGACACCGGCGGCCGAGGTGTGGATACGGCCCTGGGACTCGGTGGCGGGGACGCGCTGCACGCGGTGCACGCCGCCCTCGTACTTCAGGCGGGCCCACACGCCCTGTCCGGGCTCCGTCGCGCCCTGGCCGCCCTTGGTCTTCACGGCCACCTGGACGTCCTTGTAGCCGCCGAGCTCCGACTCGGTGGCGTCGATGATCTCGGTCTTCCAGCCGACACGCTCGGCGTACCGCAGGTACATGCGCAGCAGGTCGCCGGCGAACAGGGCCGACTCGTCGCCGCCCGCGCCCGCCTTGATCTCGAGGATGACGTCCTTGTCGTCGCTGGGATCGCGCGGGACGAGGAGCAGGCGCAGCTTCTCGGTCAGCTCCTCGCGCCGCTGTTCCAGCTCCTTGACCTCGGCCACGAAGTCGGGGTCGTCGGCGGCGAATTCGCGCGCGGTCTCGATGTCGTCGCCCGTCTGCGTCCAGGAGCGGTACGTGGCGACGATGGGGGTGAGCTCGGCGTAACGCTTGTTCATCCTGCGCGCGTTGGCCTGGTCTGCGTGGACCGACGGGTCGGCGAGCTTCTTCTCCAGGTCGGCGTGCTCGGCGACGAGTTCCTCGACGGCCTCGAACATCTTGGCTCCTGTGTACGGACGTGGGTGAAGGGGCGGGCGACCAAAAACGCCGGTCCCGGAGCGCCCGGTGAGGGGGCGCGTCCGCGGACCGGCGAAATGGGGCTCGCTACTTCTTGGAGCCGGCGGCCTTGCCGAAGCGGGCCTCGAAGCGGGCCACGCGGCCACCGGTGTCGAGGATCTTCTGCTTGCCCGTGTAGAACGGGTGGCACTCGGAGCAGACATCGGCACGGATCGCGCCGGACTCGATGGTGCTGCGGGTGGTGAACGACGCGCCGCAGGTGCAGCTGACCTGCGTCTCGACGTACGCGGGGTGGATGTCGCGCTTCAAGGTGTCTCCTAGGTTTCGGGAGGGCGCCGGGTCGCTGCCGCGGGGTGCGGGAGCGTGAACCGGGGCCGACGTACCAGTCTGCCAGGACTGGGGCCATCCCCCAAAACCGGGGGTTGCCGTTGTTTGTTCCCCGCGGGCCGGTGGGGGCTTGCCGCGCCCATGCGGCGGAGCCGCGAACCGATACGGCCCCGCGCCCTAGGAGCTGCTCACCACGCCCTTGGCTTCACCTGTCGCCGTGCCCTTCGTCGCGCTCTTCGGGATCGGCTTGTCGTTCTCCAGGGCCTTCCAGATCTCGTCGGCCTTCTTCTTCTGGAGGAGGACCCGGTTGGGGTCGGCCGGGTCGTAGGCCACCGGCATCGTGACCATGTGCATGTTGGACGGGGTGATGCCCTGGAGGCCGCCTGCGAAGGACGCGAGCTTGTTGACCGAGCCCAGGTCGGAGTCGGTCGTCACCGTCTTGGTCGCGGTCTCCGCGAGGTCGAGCAGCTTCTTGGGGTTGGTGAAGACGCCGACGTCCTTGACCTGGTTGACCAGTGCCTTGATGAAGGCCTGCTGCAGCTGGATGCGGCCCAGGTCGGAGCCGTCGCCGACGCCGTGCCGGGTGCGGACCAGGCCGAGGGCCTGTTCACCGTCGAGTCTGTGGGTGCCGGCCTTCAGCTTCAGGTGGCTGTCGGGGTCGTCGATGCTCTTGGTCGTGGTGACCTCGACGCCGCCGAGGTCGTCGATGAGCTTCTGGAAGCCGGCGAAGTCGACCTCCAGGTAGTGGTCCATGCGCAGGTCGGTGATCGACTCGACGGTCTTCACGGCGCAGGCGGCCCCGCCGGTGGAGTACGCGGAGTTGAACATCACGCCGTTCGCGGCGGGGTACTCCTTGCCCTTGGTGTCCGTGCACGCGGGCCGGTCGATGAGGGTGTCCCGCGGGATCGAGACCACGCTGGCCTTCTTGTGGCCCTTGTAGACGTGCACGATCATCGCCGTGTCCGAGCGTGCGCTGCCGTCGTCGGTGCCGCCGCCGAGCTTCTTGTTGCCGCCGGCGCGGGTGTCGGAGCCGAGGACGAGGATGTTCTCCGAGCCGTTGTCGGCCTTCTTGGGCCGGTCCGTGCCGAGGGCCTGGTCGATGTCGACGCTCTTCAGGTTGCCGTTGAGCTTGAAGTACACGTACCCCGCCCCGGCGCCGCCCAGGACGACGATCCCCGCGGCGGTCCAGGCCGTCACCATCAGGCCCTTGTGGCGCTTACGGGGTTTGCGGCGTCGGCCCTTGGCGCGGTGACGCGGCCCGTTGGTGCCGGTATCTCCCGGTATGCCCGGACCCGGCGTGCTCTCGGCAGACATGTGCTCCTCAGCTCGTCTACGGTCGGTTACCCCCTGCGGTCAGTGCCAGGCGTGCTCGGTCGGGGACTTCCTCCTGGCACCATCGTCGCTCCGCCTGGTCAGACGGAGAAACTCGGGAAAGGGTTGCACAACGGACTGTGCCCACCGCGTGCGGCGGTGGGCACAGTGTGTGTTCGTCTCCGCGAGGGGTACCTCGCTCACCTGCGATTTCAGCCGAAGATGTCGTACTGCTTGAAATCGGTACCGACGGACTTCCTTGTGGCGAAGATCTCGCTGGACGCCTTGCCGGTGCCCGGGTACAGGTACAGCGTGCCGCCGGGGGTGCGGGCCAGGAAGTCGGCCTTGCCGTCACCGGTGATGTCGCCGGTGGCGTCGAAGGCGTTGTAGCCGCCCCAGGTGCGCACCTTGATCCGGGCCGAGAAGGCGCCCGAGCCGGCCTTGCCGGTGCCCTTGTAGAGGTACACGTAGCTGCCCGAGGTGCTGCGGGCGATCAGGTCGGTCTTGCCGTCCCCGGTGAAGTCGCCGTGGCCGCGCACGGAGTTGTACTGGTTCCAGCCGGAGCTGACCTTGACGCGGGGCGAGAAGGTGCCGTTGCCCTTGCCCGGGTAGATCCACAGCACGCCCGCCGAGTCGACCGAGAGCAGGTCGGGCAGGTAGTCGCCGGTGACGTCACCGGGGGTGATGATGCGGGTGCGGGTCTTCCAGTTGTCGGCGATCTGCTTGGTGGACCAGGTGCCGGTGGAAATCACGTAGTGGGTCCAGAAGACGTCGCCGTCGCTGCTGCGCCGGTAGACCAGGTCCTGGTAGCCGTCCCGGTCGAGGTCCGTCTGGAGGACGGTGTTGAAGCCGTTCCAGTTGCCCCAGGACTCGCGGGCGGCGAAGGACGTGCCCTTGGAGTCCTTGGAGTAGCCCGTCTTGGTGGAAGCGTTGCGCACCCACAGGTCGGCCTTGTGGTCGCCGCTGATGTTGGTGTCGTCGAGGCGCGGGTAGGCGGCGCCGACGTAGGTGCTGACCTTGCTGAAGACGCTGTAGGCGCCCTTGGCGACGCAGTCCGTCACGCCCCAGGAGACGACACCGACGATCCGGTTGTTCACGACCAGCGGGCCGCCGGAGTCGCCGTTGCAGGCAGTGGTGGTGCCGGCGTCGCTGCCGGTGGCGGGCTGGCCCGCGCAGACCATGTGGCCCTTGATGAAGTCGCTGCCGTACGCGCCGGCGCAGGTGGTGTCGGACTGGACGGGCAGCGTGGCCGTCTTCAGCGTCTCGGAGATGTCGTCGCTGGTGGAGCTGGTGCGGCCCCAGCCGTAGACCTTGGCGCTGGTGCCGGCCTTGTACGACGTGGTGTCGCCGGACGTCGTCATGCGGATCGGGGTGGCCTTGACCGGGACGGGCAGGGTGAGCACCGCGATGTCGTTGTCGATGGTCGTCGCGTTGTACGACGGGTGGTTCCACTGCCGCCAGACGCCGGTGACGGTACCGCCGTGCAGGTCGGTGCCGTCGGCCGAGGGCAGCTGGGAGGTACCGGTGACAATGGCGCCGTTGGCGTGCCAGTCGTAGCCCTTGACGCAGTGCGCGGCGGTGAGGATCTTCGTCGGCGCGACGACGGCGCCGCCGCAGAAGAAGCCGATGTCGTCGCTGGTGGTCGAGGTGCCCCGGTCGTCGTAGTAGTGCAGCTGCGCCATCCACGGGGCCGACGTGATGGTCGTCTCGCTACCACCGATGATCTTCGGGTCGATGGCGGAGCCGCTGGTGTTCGTGCTCGCGCTGAGCGACGACTTGGTCGTCTGCCCCGCGACGTCGTCACCGGCCATGGCTCCCGCGACGCGCTTCTCCAGCTCGGCGAGCGACGGTGAGCTGGTGGCGGGCTTGACGGTCGGCTGCGGCGGCGGGGTGGCCGCGTCGGCGGTCGTCGTCAGCAGCGCGGCGGCCACGGCGGCGGCCACACCGGCCGCGGCGACGGGAAGGGCTATCCGTATCCGGCGTCTGTGCCGGCCGCCCCCAGGCATGGTTCTACCCACGTATGTCCCCCCTCGGGATCACATGTTCGAAGAGAGCGTGATCCTACCCGCACACGAACAGCACGAAGGGCCGCCCCCGTTCCCGGGGGCGGCCCTCTTACGCAGTGCTTACCTCAGTCGCCGTTGCCCGGCGTCGGGGTGGTCTTCTGGATCTGCATCAGGAACTCGGCGTTCGACTTCGTCTGCTTCATCTTGTCGAGGAGCAGCTCGACGGCCTGCTGCTGGTCGAGGGCGTGCAGCACCCGGCGCAGCTTCCAGACGATGGAGAGTTCGTCGCTGGCGAGCAGGATCTCTTCCTTGCGGGTGCCGGACGCGTCGACGTCCACCGCCGGGAAGATGCGCTTGTCGGCGAGCTTCCGGTCGAGCTTGAGCTCCGCGTTGCCGGTGCCCTTGAACTCCTCGAAGATCACCTCGTCCATGCGGGACCCGGTGTCGACGAGAGCCGTGGCCAGGATGGTGAGCGAGCCACCGTCCTCGATGTTCCGCGCGGCACCGAAGAAGCGCTTCGGCGGGTACAGCGCCGTCGAGTCGACACCACCGGACAGGATGCGGCCGGAAGCCGGGGCGGCGAGGTTGTACGCACGGCCCAGACGCGTGATCGAGTCGAGCAGCACGACGACGTCGTGGCCCAGCTCCACCAGGCGCTTGGCGCGCTCGATGGCGAGCTCGGCGACCGTGGTGTGGTCCTCGGCCGGGCGGTCGAAGGTCGAGGAGATGACCTCGCCCTTGACCGACCGCTGCATGTCGGTGACCTCTTCCGGACGCTCGTCGACCAGGACGACCATCAGGTGGCACTCGGGGTTGTTGTGCGTGATCGCGTTGGCGATCGCCTGCATGATCATGGTCTTACCGGTCTTCGGCGGGGCCACGATCAGACCGCGCTGGCCCTTACCGATGGGCGAGACCAGGTCGATGATGCGGGTGGTGAGGACGCCCGGGTCCGTCTCCAGACGGAGGCGGTCCTGCGGGTACAGCGGCGTGAGCTTGTTGAACTCCGGGCGGCCACGGCCGTGTTCGGGCGCCATGCCGTTGACGGAGTCCAGGCGCACCAGCGCGTTGAACTTCTCGCGGCGCTCGCCTTCCTTCGGCTGGCGGACCGCACCGGTGATGTGGTCACCCTTGCGCAGGCCGTTCTTGCGGACCTGGGCGAGGGAGACGTACACGTCGTTCGGGCCGGGCAGGTAGCCGGACGTACGGATGAAGGCGTAGTTGTCGAGGATGTCCAGGATGCCCGCGACGGGGATCAGGACGTCGTCCTCGGCGATCTGCGGCTCCTGCACGTCGTCGCGGCCGCGACGGCCCCGGCGGTCGCGGTAACGCCCGCGACGGCCACGCCGGCCGCCCTCGAAGTCGTCGTCGTCCTGCTGCTGACGGTCACGGTCCTGACGGCCGCCGCCCTGCTGCTGGTTCTGCTGGCCGCGCTGACCGCCCTGCTGGTCGTCGCCCTTGTTGCCACGGCGGTCGCGGTCGCGGTCACGGCCGCGGTCACGGCGGTCGCGACGCCGGCCTTCGCCGCCGTCACCGGCGTCGGACTTCGGGTCGTTCTGGGACTGCTGCTGCCCCTGCGGGTCGCCCTTGGACTCGTTCTTCGCCTCGGTGGCGACCGTCTCGGGAGCGCCGGCCGGGGCGCCGGCGTCGGCGGTGGCCCGGCGACGGCGGCGCTCGGAGGGCGCGTCGTCGCTGGGGGCGCCTCCCTGGTCGAGCGAAGCCGAGACCTTGGGAGAAGGCTGGCCGGGGATCTCGATCTGCTGCTGGGCCACGGCCTTCTCGGCCTGGTCGGCCTTCTCGGCGGGGGCCTCGGAAGCCTGCTTCGCGTCCGCCTTCTTCTCCGCCTTCTCGGCGTTGTCCCCCGTACGGGTCCGGGAGGTGGCGCGGCGCTTCGGCTTGGTCTCGGCGGGGGCCTCGGCCTTCGCGGCCGGAGCGGCGCCGCCGGACGCCTGCGCCTCCTTGATGACCTCGATCAACTGGCTCTTGCGCATGCGCGCGGTGCCCCTGATACCGAGGCCGGATGCGACCTGTTGCAGCTCGGCCAGCACCATGCCCTCGAGGCCGGTACCGCGGCGCCGCCGGGAGCCGGCACCGGTGGCAGGCGCGGAGGCGTCCGTGGCGGGCGCGGCAGCGGTCTCCTCGACACGTGCGCCCATCAGATCGGTGGTGTCGCTCACGAAGGGTCCTTCCCTGGAGCGGACGTCGGCCTGTCTGGCTCGGCGACCGGTTGTGCTGTCCGGCTTCGGTCCGTGTGGTGTGAACCGTGCCGGGGCGGTGGTCCGCCTCAGCGGCGGAGGAATCTGGTGATGGCGCTTCCATATGCCGTGGCACCCAGTGTCAGTGTCACGCGGCGTGGTCGCACCGGTTCCGGAGCGTGCCCTGCGCCCCGCTCAGTGTCCGTGTACGGCGTACGGTCCGACGTACGGAACACAGTGCGGCTTGGGGGGCTCCCGGAAGAATGTCTGTCCCGGACGGGGACACGAGGCACCTCGCCATGGTGGGGTCGGGTGCAGACTTGAGGTTAACACTACCGGATCCAACAAACATTCCCCCTCTCGAAATCCGGCAACCGTGCGCTTTTAAATGTCACTGGAGGTCGCGAGCGGCAGCACAACCGCGCCCTGCGGATCGAGACTCAGCCGGTTGGCGGCCCAGTCCGCGCCCGCCAAGGCCTCGACCTTGTCGGCGGTGCCGGCGTCGGCCAGCGCCATGACCGTCGGGCCGGCACCGGAGATGACCGCGGGGACGCCCTCGGCCCGCAGCCGCTCCACCAGCGCCGCGCTCTCGGGCATGGCCGGGGCGCGGTACTCCTGGTGCAGGCGGTCCTCGGTGGCGGGCAGCAGCAGCTCGGGGCGCCGCGTCATGGCCTCGACGAGCAGGGCGGCACGGCCCGCGTTGGTGGCCGCGTCGACGTGCGGCACGGTGCGCGGGAGCAGGCCGCGCGCGGTTTCGGTGAGTACCGGCTTCCCGGGCACGAAAACCACCGGAACGATGGAATCGGCGGGCTCCATCCTGATCGCCCGAGCCGCGCCGCCCTCCATCCAGGACAGCGTGAAGCCGCCCAGCAGGCACGCGGCGACGTTGTCGGGATGGCCCTCGATCTCGGTGGCGAGCTCCAGCAGCGCGGTGTCGTCGAGCTTGGCCTCGGCGCCTATGGTCACGGCACGCGCGGCGACGATGCCGGCACAGATGGCGGCCGAGGAGGAGCCCAGGCCCCGGCCGTGCGGAATGCGGTTGGCACAGACGATCTCCAGGCCGCGCGGCTGCCCGCCCAGCAGATCAAAGGCGGTGCGCAGGGAACGTACGAGAAGGTGCCGCTCGTCGCGCGGGAGTGTCTCGCTGCCCTCACCCGCGATGTCGATGTGCAGCCCGGAGTCGGCCACCCGGACGACCACGTCGTCGTACAACCCCAGCGCGAGGCCGAGGGCGTCGAAGCCCGGGCCGAGGTTGGCGCTGGTGGCGGGGACGCGCACCCGGACGGCGGCGGCGCGGAACGCTGGACCGGCCATCGCTCGATGACTCTCCTTGAGCTGCGTGATTGTCGAATGACGTGGGACGGACATTCGATGGCGTACGAGAACCCTGGGGGCCGCGGAGACGGCGCGGCTCCGCGGCATATGCGGCGGGCGGGTTCAGTACAGCCTATCGAAGGAAGGTTCTGTGGCGACATAGGGCGCACAGGAGGCGCACGATGCGTGTCGTAAGCCCCCTGTGCACCCCCCGTAGGGAACCTCCCCGGGCAAGCGCCGTCTTACGCCGGACCGTGTCGAGCGTTACACCGGCGCTCGATGCGTCGGCGCACGTCAGACCGGGCCGAGGCGCCTCAGGCGAGGCCCAGGCGCTCCGCCGCGGCCGCCGCGTCGACGGGTACGGTGACCGGCTGCGGGGCACCGGCGACGGCCCAGTCGGGGTCCTTCAGACCGTTGCCCGTGACGGTGCACACGATCCGCTGCCCCGGGTCGACCTTGCCCTGCTCGGCGGCCTTGAGCAGACCGGCGACGGACGCGGCGGACGCGGGCTCGACGAAGACGCCCTCCTGCGAGGCCAACAGCCGGTAGGCGCGCAGGATCTCACGGTCCGTCACCTCGTCGATGACGCCGCCCGACTCGTCCCGCGCGGCGAGCGCGTACTGCCAGGAGGCCGGATTGCCGATGCGGATGGCGGTGGCGATGGTCGACGGGTCCTTGACGACCTCGCCGCGCACGATGGGGGCGCTGCCGGAGGCCTGGAAACCCCACATCCGGGGGGTCCGGGTGGCGACGCCGTCGGCGGCGTACTCCGTGTAGCCCTTCCAATAGGCCGTGATGTTGCCCGCGTTGCCCACCGGCAGGACGTGGATGTCGGGCGCGTCGCCGAGCATGTCCACGATCTCGAACGAGGCGGTCTTCTGGCCTTCGATACGTACCGGGTTGACCGAATTGACCAGCGCCACGGGGTAGTTGTCGCTCAGGCCGCGCGCGAGCGTGAGGCAGTCGTCGAAGTTGCCGTCGACCTGGAGGATCTTCGCGCCGTGCACGAGGGCCTGGCCCATCTTGCCGAGCGCGATCTTGCCCTGCGGCACGAGCACGGCGCAGACCATCCCGGCCCGCACGGCGTACGCGGCGGCGGAGGCCGACGTGTTGCCGGTGGAGGCGCAGATGACGGCCTGCGCGCCCTCTTCCTTGGCCCGGGTGATGGCCATGGTCATACCGCGGTCCTTGAAGGACCCGGTCGGATTCGCGCCCTCCACCTTGAGGTGGACCTCGCAGCCCGTGCGCTCGGAGAGCACCTGCGCGGGCACGAGCGGCGTGCCGCCCTCGCGGAGCGTCACGACCGGCGTGGTGTCGGATACCGGCAGCCGGTCCCGGTACTCCTCGATGATTCCGCGCCACTGGTGGGTCATTGCTGGTTACTCTCCTTCAACCCGCATGATGCTGGCGACACCACGCACGGTGTCGAGCTTGCGCAACGCCTCGACGGTCCCGGTGAGGGCCGCGTCGGACGCACGGTGCGTGACGACGACGAGGGACGCCTCGCCGTCCTTCCCCTGCTGGCGAACCGTATCGATCGAGACACCGTGCTCGGCGAAGACGGTCGCCACCTGGGCGAGAACACCCGGTTTGTCGGCCACGTCGAGGCTGATGTGGTAGCGCGTGACGACGTCGCCCATCGGGGACACGGGGAGCGCGGCGTAGGCGGACTCCCCCGGTCCGGTCGCGTCGCTGAGGCGGTTGCGGCAGACGGCGACGAGGTCGCCGAGCACGGCCGAGGCCGTCGGGGAACCGCCCGCTCCGGGGCCGTAGAACATGAGCTGCCCGGCGGCGTCGGACTCGACGAACACGGCGTTGTAGGCGCCGCGCACGGAGGCCAGCGGGTGGCTCAGGGGGATCATCGCGGGATGCACGCGCGCGGTGACGGACGCGCCGTCCGCGGCCCGCTCGCAGATGGCGAGCAGCTTGATGGTGCAGCCCATCTCCTTGGCGGAGGCGAAGTCGGCGGCGGTGACCTCGGTCATGCCCTCGCGGTAGACGTCGTCGAGGCGCACGCGCGTGTGGAAGGCGATGCCGGCGAGGATGGCGGCCTTGGCGGCGGCGTCGAAGCCCTCGACGTCGGCGGTCGGGTCGGCCTCGGCGTAGCCCAGGGCGGTGGCCTCGTCGAGGGCCTCCTGGTAGCCGGCGCCGGTCGAGTCCATCTTGTCGAGGATGAAGTTGGTCGTGCCGTTGACGATGCCCATCACCCGGTTGATCTTGTCGCCGGCGAGGGACTCGCGCAGCGGCCGGATCAGCGGGATGGCACCGGCGACGGCGGCCTCGTAGTAGAGGTCCTTGCCGTGCTCCTCGGCGGCGGCGTGCAGGGCCGCCCCGTCCTGGGCGAGCAGCGCCTTGTTGGCGGAGACGACGGAGGCACCGTGCTCGAAGGCGGTGGTGATGAGGGTCCGCGCCGGCTCGATCCCGCCGATCACCTCCACGACGACATCAATGTCGCCGCGTTTGACGAGGGCGGTGGCGTCGGTGGTGACGAGGGCCGGGTCGATGCCTTCCCTGACCCTGTCGGGCCGGCGCACGGCCACGCCCGCCAGCTCCACCGGGGCCCCGATCCGGGCCGTGAGGTCGTCGGCGTGCGTCGTCATGATGCGCGCCACCTCTGAGCCGACCACTCCACAGCCCAGCAGCGCCACCTTCAGCGGACGCGTACGCATCATCCGACCTCGTTTCCTCATTACCATCTACGGTGGAACCAGTCTCACTCACCGGACGGGACTTTCTGCCCCCGGTCCGGATCGTGAGACGTCTATTTCATTTGTACGGGGGCGGAAGACAGGAGATCTTCCGCCCCGCAGCCGGTCCGCTGCCGGCCCGGCTCAGCCGACGTCATCCGGCTCAGCCGACGTCGAGACGCAGCAGGTCCTCCTCCGTCTCACGGCGGACGATCACCCGGGCCTCGCCGTCCCGCACGCTGACGACGGGCGGCCGCAGCACGTGGTTGTAGTTGCTGGCCATCGACCGGCAGTAGGCGCCCGTGGCCGGTACGGCGATGAGGTCACCCGGTGCCAGGTCGGCCGGCAGGAACGCGTCCTTGACCACGATGTCCCCGCTCTCGCAGTGCTTGCCGACGACCCGGGCGAGCATCGGCTCGGCGTCGGAGGTGCGCGAGACCAGCGTCACGCTGTACTCGGCGTCGTACAGCGCGGTGCGGATGTTGTCCGACATGCCGCCGTCGACGGAGACGTACGTCCGCAGCCCGTCGAGGGGCTTGATGGTGCCGACCTCGTAGAGCGTGAAGGCGGTCGGGCCGACGATGGCGCGGCCCGGCTCGACGGAGACGCGCGGCGTGCGCAGCTTGGCGGCATCGCACTCACGGCTGACGATCTCCTGGAGCGCCTTGGCGATCTCGTGCGGCTCGCGCGGATCGTCGTCACTCGTGTACGCGATCCCGAGCCCGCCGCCGAGGTCGATCTCGGGCAGCTCGACGCCGTGCTCGTCGCGGACGTCCTTGAGCAGTGAGACGACCCGGTGGGCGGCGACCTCGAACCCGGACATGTCGAAGATCTGCGAACCGATGTGGCTGTGCAGGCCGACGAGTTCGAGCCCGTCGAGCTGGAGGGCACGGCGTACGGCCTCGGCGGCCTGCCCGCCGGCCAGCGGGATGCCGAACTTCTGGTCCTCGTGGGCCGTGGCGATGAACTCGTGGGTGTGGGCCTCCACGCCGACGGTGATCCGGATCAGGACCTTCTGCCGCTTCCCGAGGCTCTGCGCGATGTGGGCGACGCGGGCGATCTCCTGGAACGAGTCGAGCACGATGTGCCCCACGCCGGCCTCGACGGCCCTGGTGATCTCGTCGACGGACTTGTTGTTGCCGTGGAAGGCGATGCGGTCGGCGGGCATGCCGGCGGAGAGGGCGGTGGCCAGCTCGCCACCGGAGCAGACGTCGACGTTCAGCCCCTCCTCGTGCAGCCAGCGCACGACGGCACGGGAGAGGAACGCCTTGCCGGCGTAGTAGACGTCGGCACCGGCCCCGAACGCGGTGCGCCACGCACGCGCGCGGGCCCGGAAGTCGGCCTCGTCGAGGATGTAGGCCGGAGTGCCGAACTCCTCGGCGAGCTGCGTGACGGAGATCCCCCCGACGGTGGCGACACCGTGCTCGTCACGCGTCACGGTCTGCGCCCAGATCTTGGGGTCCAGGACGTTGAGGTCGGCGGGCGGGGCCGAGTAGTGGCCCTCGGGGAGGACGTCGGCGTGACGGGGCCCGGCGGGGTGTGCGGAACGGCTCATGATCGGTATGCGTCTCTCAGAGGTGGTCGGGTGCGTCGATGCCGAGCAGGGACAGGCCACCGGCCAGCACCGCCCCGGCGGCTTCGGCGAGGGCGAGCCGGGCGCGGTGGGCGGCCGAGGGTTTCTCGTCGCCGAGGGGCAGCACGGCGGGGAGCAGGGGCAGCGTGGCGTCGGCGACGGTGACGAGGTGCCGGGCCAGGCGGTCGGGGCCGCGGTGGGCGGCGGTGGCGGTGAGGACGCGGGGGTGGTCGCCGAGGGCGGCGAGCAGTGCCTCCGCGTCGCTCACGGGGCCGGGCTCGGGGTGGAAGCCCAGGTCGGCGGCGTTGCGCAGGAGTGCCCGGGTGCGGGCGTGGGCGTACCGGACGCGGAAGAGAGGGTTGGCCTCCCGCTGCACCAGGTGATCGCCGGGGATCCGGGGCCGGTCGTGGGCGGCCGGGTGGAGCAGGGCCCAGCGGGCGGCGTCGCGACCGAGGGGAAGGGGGTCGGCCGGGGCCGGGACGGGGCGGATGGTGATGTCGAGGTCGGCGAGGGTGCGGCTACCGCGACGGCCGGGACGGCTCCCGGAATGGCCACCTGAGTGGCCGCCCGAATGGCCACCAGAGTGGCCGCCGTCCACACCTAGGACGGTCTCCCACTCCGGCGCGGGCCGGCCGTCGCACGTGACGCGTACGGCGTCGCCCTGGCTGCGCAGCACTCGGGCCAGGGCATCCGTGACGACGACGGCACGGACCTCTGCCGGGCACCGGAGCTGCACGACGGTCCCGCTGAATCCCTCGGCGTGGCCGTACCGCCGCCCATGCCGGAGGATCTCGTCGACGAGGAGTGCGGAGGCGTTGCGTTCCAGGCTGAAGTTGAGAAATCCGGGCCCGGTGACGACGACATCGGCGAAGGAGGTCTCATCCGCGAGACGCGACCTCAGGATCTCGGCCACGCGCCGCGGCGGCTGCCCTGCAGCGCCGGCCAGCTGGAGGGCGATGCTGGTGGCGTAGTCGCCACAGCCCCCGGGCCCCGGCGGAGCGACCACGGCCCGCTCCGGCACGGTCACGCTGAGCTCACCCTCGTCGACAGCGCGACGCACGGCGTGCAGCACGGTGCGGGAGAGCTCGACGGGGGTCACGGGGACAAGCGTATGGGAGGAGGGGGGTGGGTATGCGAGCCGGTTTCAGGGAGGGTCCGGGATGTGGACGCGGGGCGGCAGAGCCGTGCGCGGCCCTGGTCCGGCCATCCACGCCCGGCCGATGCATCACCCGCCGGCACTCCCGGCCCGCTCGGCCTCCCCCGCACCGAGGACGGACCCGTAAGCGGGCGCACCACCGCCACCGGCACCACCGCCGCCCCCCGGCCTGCCCTCACTCCGCTCCCGCTCGATCAACTGACGCACCATGCCGACGAGTTCAGCGGGCTCGAAGGGCTTGGCGAGGAAGGCGTCGACGCCCACTTCGAGCCCGGCCTCGACCTCGTACTGCGTACAAGCGCTGATGATGGCGAGGGGCACGTCACGGGTACGCGGATCGGCTCGCAGGCGAGCGGCGGTCCTGATCCCGTCCAGCCGGGGCATGACGACGTCGAGGGTCACGGCATCGGGCCGCACCTGATGAACGACATCAAGACACTCGGCACCATCGGCCGCGGTCACGACCTCCAGCCCCTCCAGCTCGAGGTTGACCCTGATCAACTGCCGGATGACCTTGTTGTCGTCCACAACAAGCACCCGGCCCGACGCGCCTGGCACAACTCGAGAGTAGGTCGGCCCCGGCCACCGCGTCCGGGTTTTCCCCACTTCCACCCCGACCGGGGCCCCCACAACCCCGCCCCCGACAGCGGAAACCCGTTCATGACCACCCCGAGCGAGCTGGTAGTGTTCTACCCGTCGCCGCGAGCAACGCGAACGACACGCCCCCGTAGCTCAGGGGATAGAGCAACGGCCTCCGGAGCCGTGTGCGCAGGTTCGAATCCTGCCGGGGGCACCCTGTATGAGGTGCCCAAAGACCCCGTCACCAGCGGAAACGCTGAGGCCGGGGTCTTCGTGTTTGTGCAGGCGTATGCCGCCCGGAGCGGGCGTATGTCGGGGTCTGTGGACGAGGCGTGGGCGGGATCTTGAAGCATCGCCGCAGGTAATGAGGCTCGCTAGGGTCAAGCGAGCGATTGGCGACGGGCTGTCCCTGAGCCCCCGCCTCGCATGGACGGCGGATGGACGGTTGGGGGACCTCGTGGACATGACGACGCTTGCTATCACGCTCATCAGCGCCGCAGGCACGCTTGGCGGACACTGGGCGGCGCAGTGCTCAGCCAGCGCGCCAGTCGGGCCGATGCCGCGGAACAGAACCGGCGCGCCGACCGCGAGCAGGAGCTGGCGGACCCCGCGCCGCGCAACCTAGCTAGCACAAGGGCCAGTTGATTTCAACGAGAGTTGACAGTTCGTATTTCTGAGCTGATGCTCCTCAACCATGGGACATGCATTTTCGAACCGAGTGACGGAACTGCACAAGCGGGGGAAGACCTACCAGCGGATGGCTGCGGACTGTGGCTTCAAGCGGTCGGTCACCTGGTGGAACAAGATGTACTGGCTGGAGATCAAAGACCCACCTGAGCCCGGGCTTTTCCCGCACCTCGCCATGGCCCTGGAAGTGTCAGAACGTCGCGTAGCCGAGATGGTCGCCGAGCAGTGGTGCGGCGTCCGTCCCGACGACGAGGTCCCCGAGCACCTGCGGAATATCGTCCAGCTACTACGGGGCATCGATCCGGAGGACGTACCCGCGGTCGAAGCAGTTGTGGATCTACTCGTCTCTAAGCACGTGGCCGAGACCACTCGTGGCCGGAGGGTCGTCAAGGTCAAGGCCAAGGACTCGTGAGTGGGCTCTGCTTGGTAGTCCACTGCCCGCGCTGCCACACCGGCGCGAGTGAGTGGACCGTACGCTCGCGATCGAGTTGAGCGAGGAGGAGCAGGAGATCCTGGCGTGCTAGGCGCGGCGGCAATCCTCCTCTCAAGCGTTGATGTGGGGGTCAAGGAACCTGATAGTTATCGCCGACCGGGACACGGGCACGGATGTCGCTACTGACCTGGGCTGCTCCACTCGGCAGTGATGAAGTTGCAGTCACCGGCTCGCCGCCGCCGGGCAAAGGGCATGGGTGGTGCTCCGCGCCCGGGTGGGACTGATCAGGAGGATCCACGCTGCGCGGCAGGGAACAACACAGATTCGAGGAGGGTGCAAGATGGGGAACCTAGGTAAGTATCAGGACATCGTCGAAGCAGCAAAACGAGCAGGCGGCGTCGACGCCTTGATCAAGATCATCCAAGATGCCGCCGTAGCGAAGGCATCCCCAGGAGTATTTAGGAAAGGTGCCGCACTAGGTGCCGGAGCAGGGGTGGTAGGCACACTAGCAGCAGGCGGAGTTGCAGTCACCGTGAGACGTTCCTTGGATGACAAAAGGGCTCGCGAAGCACTGGCTAACGAGGCAGAAAAACAGTTTAAGGCTGAAGTTGAGAAATCCATGAACTCGGATGGTGACAATCCGAAGAGTGGCGAGGGCGATAAAGATTCCGACGAAGTTTAAGACTGGCTGACAGGCCCTGCGCACTCTCAGTCGCCGATCATGTCCGTGCCGCTTCCAGCCCGTGACGTGCAGCTTCACACGGCCCCCTGCGCTCCCGCATTGAACTTGCCGACGTGCCAGTAGCAAGCGAGATGAAGCCACCGCACTACAGGCAGTGCGACTCAGCTCACTCTTTACTAACCAAGCATCAGCGCGGGTAGAAAAGCGACGGAGGCCCCAGGCGGCGTGCCTGAGGCCTCAGTGTGGGTGCAGGTTGTCTCACTCGTACTCGCGGAGGAGGTCCTCGATGCGGCGGTTGGCGACGTCCTGCCGTCCATCGAGGCACTTCGCGTAGCGGGTCAGCAGGACCTCAACGCTGTTGCCGGCGCGCTCGGCAACCTCAGTCGGGTCGACTCCGGCGTTGAGCCACGTCGACAGCGCCGAGTGCCGAAGGTCGTACGGCCGACTCGCGAGCGGCGAGGCCGCTACGGCCGGCGGGAGCGCCAGGAGCCGAGCCTCCTGCCACACGCGGTAGTAGGTCGAGGACGGGACGACCGAGCCCTTCTCACTGAAGAAGAGCCGCCCGTCTTCCGCCGTGCCGAAGGTGGCCAGGTGATCGCGCAGCACGGCGACGAGCTGGGGCGGGATGGGCACGGGCCGAACGTCCTCGGTCGGCCGATTCTTGAGTCCGCGGTCGTCGTGCGTCTCCCCCGAGTCGGTCCACTGCTTGCCGACCGAAGGACGGGTCCGGTGGAGCAGCGCTGACCCCCAGCCCTGCATGGGGAGCACGAGGTCAGTCTCCACCAGGCCGACCGCCTCAGCAGGACGGAGGCCACCGAAATACATCGCCGCGAACAACCCGACGAGGCGCCGACCGCGAGCCCGCCGGTAGCCACCCACGTAGGACACCGCTGCCAGGAGATTGCGGGCCTGCTCCGGGTTGGCGACAACGCGCGGATCGACCTGGTTCGAGACCTTGGGCTTCTGCCAGCGCACCGCCGTGATCGGATTCTCACGGAGCTCCCCCAGGTCGACCGCGTAGTTCGCAGCGTTGACGAGGGTCCGCCGCTTCCGCCGCACGGTCTCAGCGGCTGCGGCGGTGCCGTCGAGCTTCAGCTTCAGCCCGTCCAGCACCGCACGGGCCGTTGCGGGTTCAGCGAGATCCGCAAGCGGTCGGGATGCCTTTGCCACCCAGTGCAGAACGTTCCGGACGTTCTCCGGGACCTCTCGCTCGTTCGGCCCTGGCAGCACGAAGGCCCAGTTGCGTAATGCCTTACGGATCTCCTCGTCGGACGGCCTCCCCGCGCGCTCCACAAGCAGTTCCATGGTCACGCTGGTAAGGGATTCGTTGATGCCGTCTCGCGTGTTGGGCGCAGCGTGGGGCCACTTCATCGCGAGGTACCTGAGGGCGAAGTCGTACCAGGACAACGGCGACTTCTTCTGTTCCATAGAGGCCGGAAGGCCAGTCTCCGTGTCGAACTCTTCGCCGTCCCGCATGGCGCGCATGAGCTTCGCTCGGTAGTGATCAGCGAGCGCCTTGGTACGGAACGAGTCCGAGAAGACGTTGCCCGCGACGGACCAGCGGACGCCGTACGAGGGCGTCTTGGTGTCCCGCTTGCGTACGCCCCAGACCTTGACGTCGAGAGACTTCACGCCGCCGCCTCCAGCTGTCGCAGCCACGCGGTGAAGTCACTCCGCCACACCCGCAGCTCCCCGTTGGGCAACTTGAAGGCGGCAGGCCCGTATCCGAGCTCGCGCCAGCGATAGAACGTCCGGCGAGAGACTCCGCCCAGCTCATCCAGGACCTGGCGGACGGTCATCAGTTCGTCTCGACGGCGGTCCATGTTGGTTCTCCTTCCGTTCCAGGGGCGGCTTCGAGTGAGGCGGCAAGCCAGGTTTCGCCATGGCTGAGGCCAGTGCCGGCGAACACCCAGTGGGCAAGGACGAGCGTGGTTTCGCCGTCCTGCGGGACGGCCGGCGCCGCTTGAGCCCGGCGCCACTCGGCACGGGCGTCGCGGAGTGCACCGAGGGTCGTGGAGTAGCGGCGGGACTTGGTGGAGAAGTGGCCTCGGAAGCCGAGCATGTGCGCCCACGCCCGAAGGCGGAGGTCTGCCAGCTCGCGGCGAGCACCGAGGGAACAGGCAGTTCGGATCATGCGCCGGGCGTGCTCGGTGATCCGGGCCTGGGCCAGCTCGGCGAGGAAGCGGATCGGCCGGTCCAGGGTGCCGGTCGCTGTCTCGGCACCCTTGGTGGCGTACTTGGCGATGTACGCCGCTACGGCCCGTTCGGTCAGCTCCTGGCCGTCGTCGAAGTCGGCGGAGCGGATCGTGCGCACGTCGAGCTGACGGCCGAAGACAAAGCGATGCGCCCGGCCGTCGATCTTCGGTCCGTCCAGGCGCGCAGCCGTGGCCGCGACCTGGATGGCGTCGGTGAGCAGGTCGGCGGTGGCCCAGGTCGGAGGTGCGGTGTCGCCGCCCTCTGGGCCGTCGAGGCGGATGACCGCGTGGAAGTGGACGGCACCGCGCTTTTGGTACTCGGCCACCTTCGCGAAGGAGACCCGCGCGTGGTGCCGGAACGCCCGCTGTGTGAGGCCGGCGCGCTTGGCGACCTCCCGGCGTAGGTAGATCGAGAAGCGCCGCCACAGGGCACCGGCGTGCGCGTTCCAGAGGACGGCCGCTTCGTAGTCGTAGGTGTCCGGGTCGAGCGGAGTGCCCAGGGCGGGATCCTGTTCGTCGTGGCGGATGCCGCAGCGGCAGTCCCGGCCGCCCGAGGGACGGTTGTGGACCGGTCCGAAGCTCGGGGCGGTGAAGGTGGCGAAGACGCGCGGGTGCGCCGCCACCTGTTCCGAGGTGCACTTGCCGCCGCGCAGTCCGGCGGTGATCAGGTGGTAGGTGTCGCGACGGTAGGTCTCGGCGCAGGCCGCGCACCGGGTTGCGCGGCGGTTGTTGCAGCGGACGAGGAGCTGTCCGGCGGGGAGGCTGGCGGAGTCCAGGTGACGCAGGACGTTGCCGATCTCGCCGGTCGTCGTGTTGATCGCGTACTCGGTGCGGTGGCCGTCGAGGCGGACCGGGTGGGTGCAGCCGCCCAGGCCGGAGAGTTGGTGGGCCAGCTCGGGCAGGTTGCCGAGGGAAGCCAGCATGGAGAGTTCCGCCAGCGGGGGCGGAGTCTGCCGGGTGATGATGGGTGTTCCTCTCTGCTGTTTCGACGGTTGGAGGGGCGGCCCCGGGGCGGCGGGATGCTTGGCGGCTTGCTACCGCCCCGGCGGCCGGTCAGCGCTTGTTCGCGCCGTTGAGCAGGGAGCGCAGGACCACGGCGGCGATGGCCACGGACACGGCCGTGACGGCGACGGCCGCCAGGAGCGCGGTGAGCACAATGCCGACGACCACCACACCGGCGACCGCGCCCGCGTACGGAGTGAGCGACCGGCCCGCGGATGGCACCGGAACCTGCGTCTGCTGCGGGACGACGGGTGTCGTCGGCAGCGTCGGGACGTCGGGCAGCTTGGGACGGAACATGGTGGACCTCCTTGTCACTTGTGGGGGCCGTTGACCACGCCGACCCCCGAACGGGTGCCGGACTCAATGGCCGGGGCGAGGAAGGTGTGAGAGAGCCAGAAGCCGAACAGAGCGATCACCACGGCGACCCAGAGACGGATGCTGAGGAACTTGATCGCGGCCCAGGCGATGACGCCCAGGACGAAGACGAGCGGGAGCGAGACGGTCACAGCGGTCTCCTCAGCGGACGGCGCAGCGATGGGTGCGGGCGGCCAGCTCGGCGGCGGCGCGGCTGTCGTAGTCCGTGGAGAAGCCGCAGCGCGGGGCCGTGCAGGCGGCGGTGTGCTTCTCGCGGCCCCGGCCGTCGTAGTACGTGCCGACCTGGACCGGGCCGATGCGGACGACGTGGCGGAAACGGCGGTTGGCGGGCATGTGTGCTCCTTCAGAGCTGTGCGGCGATGGCTTCGGCCAGTTGTGCCGGTACGCCGAGCCGTGCGCGGAGTGTCGGAGTGTCGATGGCCGCTCCGGTCCGCGCTCGGTGTTCGGAGGCGACCTTTCGGGCGTGGTCGACGAGCGCGGCCGGGACCGGCACCGAGGAAGGGGCGATGGCCGGTCGAGGTTCGGGCTCAGAGGCCGTCGGCTCGGGGATGACGGGTGCGGGTTCGCCGGTCCTGTCGTGTGCGGTGTGGGCGAGGAGGGTGCCGCCGAGGAAGGCGACCGCGGGCCATCCGGCGACGAGGATGCGGAGCCAGGCGGGTACGGCGCCCAGGTCGAGCAGGCCGGCGGTGGCGACGTTGGCGCCGAGCGACGCGGTCAGCGCCACGAGGAACCAGCACCACCCGCCCGCTTTCCCCCCGCCGGAGCGCAGTCGACGCCAGGCCGCCACCAGCAACAGGTCCACGGAAACCGGGTACGCCCACGCCTTCCACCCGTGCTGTCCTGCGGCCGAGGCCAGGTCGTGCAGGTGGGCGAAGGACAGCGCGGCGGCGATGACCGCCTGCACGAGCACCGCGTCGACGCGGGCCAGGTGGGCGCGCACGGTTCGATTCCCTCCGATGTGGTCAGTCAGTGGACTTGAGCTCGTCGGCCCGCGCGCGTGCAGCGGCGGCGACCTCGGCCGCTTCGGTGTCGCCGGGCCGGTCGGCGGCGATACGTTCCAGCAGGTCCGCCTTAGTGCTCATGAGTTCGCGGTAGTCGCCGACGCCGAATTTGCGGTGGTCGGCCAGGTCGGCGATCAGCGCCGAGACTTCGGAGATGGACGGGCGGGACAATGTGACTCCCTCGTTTTCGGGCATGGCGGGGTAGGGACTTGGCACGAGACGGACGTGCGGGCCGTTGGAACGTGGTTGAGCGGTCAGCCGCCTACTCGGCGAGCGGGACTGGCTTGACCAGCGATACCGGGGCGTCAGCCGGCTGGAGCGGCACCGCGGGCCTGAACGGTTCGAGCGCTGGCAGGTTCGGCACCAGGTGAGCCGATTCCCGGCAGACCGCAGCAGCGTCGCCGAGTGAGAGGTACGGGGTGCGGATACGGGACCAGCCGCCGGAGGTGTCACCGGCCACGGCGAGGCCGGGGCGTTCGGGGGCGATGGCACAGGCGGCGGAGACCGCTTCCGGTGCGATGTCGCCGAGCGCCATCTTTGCGGACGCTTCATCGTTGACGCGGTGGCACACGCGGCCGGTGAGCTGGGCCCGCAGCATGGTCGCGCCCTTGCCCAGCTCAGCCCCGAACCTCTGCCCGCAGACTTCCAGGTAGATGCAGGCGGCGCGGCCGAGCTGCGCGAGACGGATGAGCTGGGTGACCATCTCATCGCGCTGTTCCTCGTCCTTGCGCGTGGCAACGAGGAACAGTTCGGCCACTTCATCGACGAACAGCACGATCGGCACCGGCCGTTCTTCCTCGGGCAGGCCCCAAGTATCGGAGGTGATCTCCTCGTCCGGGGTGCCCGGCGCGATGCCTTGCCGGGCCTTGATCAGGTCGTACCGGTCTTCCATCTCCTTCACGAGGACCGGCAGCAGCTCGGCCGCCTGCTCGGGATCGGTGGCCAACGCCGACAGCCGCGGGGCGAAGGGCGCGAGCTCCACACCCCGCTTACAGTCGATCCCGACCAGCGCGACCGGCTGCTGTGCCAGCCCGGTGACCAGGTGCCGTTGATACATGGACTTTCCCGACAGGGTTGCGCCGAGGGTCAGTTGGTGCGGGATGGTCCGGTAGTCCCGCACGAAGGCCGTCGCGTCCTCCCTCAGCGCCACCGGCACCTTGAGGAATCCGCGCTCCGCCTTCCTGGGCATCCGGACGTTGCGCAGCACGTCGAAGCCGACGAGCCGCAGTTCCACCACGCCCGGCTTCACGTCCGTCACGTACACGGCGTGCACGCCCCAGGCATGCCTCAGTCGTTCCGCCGAGGCGGCGACATCTGCCGGCTCCTGGCCCGGAGCCAGGCGTAACCGAAGCCGCAGGCCCGTCGAGGCGGGCCGGATGACTCCCCGGCGAGGAGGCACCGGCCGGACCTCGCGCCGAGACGTCGCCTTGACCGCCAGGGCCCGCAGCCGTGAGGGCTGGACGGTCAGGCCGCACGCCTCCATGACGGAGCTGTGGGAGCCGAGGAGCCGGACCGTCGTATCGGCAGGCCGACCGTGGACCAGTAGACGCCCGGGTGACGAGCCCGGGTGTAGGCGGCCCCGCCACCGAGTCCGGCGAGGGGGCCACCCACCTCCAGCAGCGTCAACCAGTCCGACATCAGGCCGAGGCCTCGGCCCGAGCCGGGAACGTGGCCGGTGTGACGGCTGCGGCGCGAAAGGCGATGCCGTGCCGCTGCTGACCGTTAAACACGGTCTCCCACGGCCGGGCCACCAGACCCGGCAGCGAGACCGGTGCGCCGAGCGTCAGGCCCTCAGAGATGCCGCTTTCCGGAACGGTGACCTTGATCAGCGAAGACTCGCCGTCCTCGATGTAGACGGCGCCGATCGTCATGAGTGCTTCGCCGCTGGTGGCGTCCTTGGCGATCTCTCCGGTCTGGCGGTCCCGAACCTTGGGTTCCGGTGCTTCGGTCAGCAGGATGGTGGCCGCCGAAGTCTCCACACGGATGACACGCACAGAAATGCTCTCCCTTGCGTTGCGCCGCACGCGCGTACGGCCGCGTTTAGTGATGAATGACTACGCAACGGGAGGTTGACCTCATACCGACTGGGCGCGATACGCTCCAGGAGCGTTGATGCCAAAGACGCACCCGGCCTGAGTGGGCTGCCTCCCGCTCAGGCCACATCTGTTTCTGTGGCCCTTCCGCTTACGCGCCGGTGCAGGTCTGCCTTCCTGCTCCGGCCCGTTCGCATGTCCGCATGTCCGCACCGCCAACTCCGCTGGACGCGAAGGGGCTTGCCGGCACCAACCACAGTAACCCGTACTCCAAGTACTGTCTAGTACTTCAGGTACCAGTCCGTACTTCGTGTACGCCCAACTCCGCCGCCAGGGTGCGAAGTTCCTCAGAGGGCGGCTGGGCCATGGTCAACAGGTCCGCCGCAAGCTGCTTCACCATCGGCAGGGCCCTCACCATCTCGGGCGACAACTCACGCGCCCTGAGCAGCGCCGAGACCGCATCAGCGACCTGCCGGCGCTGGGCATAGGCCCTGGCGACATCGATCTGAAAGCGCGTCTGCCGTTCCGCGGACAGCCCCGACTCGTCGACGGCCTGCGCAGCCCGCAGTGCGACACCGGCATCTCCCAGGTCCACCGCGACGGCCACCTCGTGCAAGCCGACGTTGGTCGGCCCGAACTCGGTGTTGTAGTCGTTGCGCCCGTCACCGACCTGTTCGGCCATCTCACGGGCGTCACGTAGATACCCGTACGCCTCGTCGGCAAGGTTCAACCGAGCGGCAGCAACCGCCCGTTGCAGGGTCAGGGCGCCACGCAGGGCCACCGCCTCGATCTGCCCGGACTCCGCCAGAGGTCGCAGCGCATCAGCGGCACTCCCGGACACCTGGGCCGCCTGCTCGAAGTGACGAGCACCGAGAAAGACCAGCGACAGACGGAACTCACCGGCCGCCATCAGCAGCGGATCATTCGCCCGCTCGGCAGCGACCACCGCACGGTCCACGGCGATCCAGGCCGCCTCGGGCTCGCCCATGTTCGCGAGCGCACCACTGCACGTGTGGTACATGACCGCCAGCAGCCGGAACAGTTCCGGACGCTCCGCCTCAGCAGCCGAGCGAGTGGCCGCCTCCAGCCGGGGAACGAGCCCCTCGAGCAACTCGGCCAGGTCGGCATAGTTGCCCTGATGCGTAAGTGACCAGGCACGGTCGACCTCGGCGCGAAGCGCCGGAACATCAGCGGAAGCGTTCTGCGGCGCGAGGACCGCCTTCAGTGAGTGCGCGGCGCTCAGCACCATCCGCAGGCGACTCGCCCCAGGTGGCTCGCCTTCGGCGATCGACGCAACGATGGGGGCCTCAGCCGCCAACTCGGCGACCGGAATTTCAAGGACGTCGGCGACCTTTTCCAGCACGGTCATCCGGCCGATGCGGCGTACGCCCCGCTCCACCTGGGACACCCAGGCTTCCGAGCGCCCCAGCAGGCCGGCGAACTCCTTCTGCGACAGCCCTCGGCGCTTGCGATGGAAGGCGATCTTGCGACCGAGCGCCTTCTGATACTCAGTGCTCAACGTCCACACCCTTGCCGGACACGAAGTCCAGGCGATCAACCTCCGTGGCGGAGAGGTAGCGGTCCCGCTCGGAGAGGAAGGCCCGCACGTAGTCCTTCGACTCGTGCTCTTCGAAGGCGTCCTTGTCCCGGTAGAGCTCGTAGAACACGCGCTCCAGAGGACGGCCGTCAACGCGGTGCACCGTGTAGATCACCGTTCCGGGCTCGTTCGCACGGATCTGCTCACCAGTCCGGGTCACAAGGTCATCGAAGGCAACCGCCGCCTCTTCGTCCTTGCAGGTGAAGCGCACAAACAGACCGAACATGCGAGGTCCTCTCTCCATCGGCATCCAGGTCAGCACCAGACCGCAGGCCGAACGCTATGCGCCGGGCCGCCCGCACGAAAAGTACGAACCCGCACTCCAGGTACGCGCACATTCGGTACGGTGCTAGTACTAATTGTACAGCTCTGCATGGTCCGTGTCAGCCGATCGGCCCGGCTGACACAGAAAGCAGCAGGTCACCCGCCATGGAGGACGCCATGCCCACCCACCGACGCACCTTCCCCGGAGAACCGCAACAACTCGGCGCGGTGCGCAGTTGGACCCGCGCGACACTGAACGGCCACCCCCACTCTGAAGACGCCGAGCTGATCGTCACCGAACTCGGCACCAACGCCCTCATGCACACCGCCAGCGGCGACCCGGCTGGCGCCTTCCACGTCACGCTCACGGTTTCCGAGCTGACCGTGACCATCGCAGTAACCGACTCCGGAGACGCTAAGACCAGTCCCGCGGTCCAGCACCCGTCCCCCAACGCCACCCACGGCCGAGGTCTCGGCATGGTCACCACCCTCGCCCACCGCGTCCTGGTCCAGGGCGACGACTCCGGCCGCACGGTCACCGCCGAACTCCGTAGCCCGGCCAAGCTCCAGGAGCCGACACCGTGCTCATGAGTCCCCCACCAGACGACGCACGCCTCGGAGACCACGTGGGCAAACCCCGCCGCGGGTACTGGTGCGAGTGCTGGACACAAGACCTCACCACGCAGCAACAGCCGGCACTCCTGGCATCCTTCGACGCCTACTCGGCACCACAGGCAGACAGGTGGGTCGCGGTAGCACTCCGCACGATCTCACCGGCGCTCGACCCGGACGCCTCGGACGAGGCATGGATGTGGTTATACGAGGGCCGCGTCTACACGAGGCGAGCGCTCCTTCGCTCGGAGCCCAGCACGGTGACCATCACCCAGGCCAGCACACGCGTGACGTGGACGATCCGACCAGTGCTCTTCTTGCCGCTCGTGCACCGCCAAGGGGCCAAACTCCCAGCCTGCACGGACGATTTCAAACCCCACACGCCCCACGCCACCGACTGAGTTACAACCTTCTTCACGGGTTCAAGTCGGCTCGCTCCGCTCGCCGCGCGCGGCCCGGCCCCCGGCCGGGCCTGCGCTCCTGTCTCCGCCCCGCTCCAGCCCGGCCGGCGCCCGTGCCGCGCTGATGGCAATCAGTCGCCTGATACCAGAGAAGGGATACGTCGTGGCTGGGGCGGTCGGCTCCGCGGCTTTACGGAGCCACTTTGGCGCGAGCCTCGAAGATCATGGCCCCAACGTCGTGCTTTACCGGGCAGGTCCACAGACTGCCCGACGCGCCGAAAGCTTACGGGGCCATGATCACTCGCGCCAAAGCAGCGCCACCCCAAGCCGCTCCACCGACCTCGTCTACCTGTTCAGGCATTCAAAGGCAAGCCGTGCCGCCTCGCTTGTCGCTCGATAACTCCGAATTGCACACAAAGCCACAGCCGAGTACTCTCTGTTCCGCTTTAACGATCGCGCCAAGTCACCCATGGCCTCTCTATAACGGTCGCGAGCCGACGACTGCCTCGATTCATTCCACCGTTTTTGCGCCTTATCAGCATCGTCACAGAGTTTAAGGATCTCGGCATAAACTGCGCGACGGGCCTCCACCAGAGGCACATGGTCCAGGTGATAATACCTAGTGGAAGTGGTCACTTTTTCGTCGGCCGCACTATCGAAGTCTACGCCATGAGGATTAGCCGAGACTTGACCCGTCTCATCGAACCAGAGTAGGGCAACATCAGTCGCGCAGCAGGGGTCAATCAGCAGAGGAATTTCGTCGGACAGGATGTCATCTGGATCGTTAGCCCGCTCGGACTCGGCGAGGATAGGGAAGTAGTCTGATTTCCCACCAGCAGTACCGTCAGGGCCCTTACGCCATGAATTACAGAACGTACAGGCGAAGCGGAAGTTCTCATAGTCAAAGGCTAGCCACCAGTAGCCCGGATGGGCGGGTATACCTTTTACTGACGACTTCGGCCTGTAATGGTCGACCGCATTATCTGAACGGAAATCCCGCGATTCACAGTACCAGCACTTACCGTGGCTCACGGCCGCGAGATCGGCCTTCAAATCACGCCAAAGCTTGCCGTTCTCATCGATAATTCGCGCTCTCTCTTTAGCGCTAGTCGCTGCCGCAAGGTCCTTCTTAACCTTCCTGGCAGATGCAAGCCATGAGGCGCTGAGGCGCAGTCCCACCTCTTCGATGTCAATGAATATCAAATCTGCCCCCCCCATTAATCATCAACATCAAATAGATCACGCACGATTTCAGCAGCTTCCTGCCTGTTCTGCTCAATCTCTTCGCGTGACAGAACGACCTCATCCTGTGGCTGACTTTGTGTCCGGAATTTGGCCCGCAAGAACTCCTGAAACTCTGGATCGCGGTTTTCGAGCAAGAGACCGAGACCCCTCAACTCATGCCCCAGAGAAGAAAGCTCTTGCTCCTCTTCAGCAGTCAAGTCAGTCTCTTTGGACGCCAACTCCCTCTTACGGTCCAGCTTCCTCAGAGTCTCCAAATCCAGTTGCGAGCGAAGGCCGTAAACATCACTCGTAAGCAGGGCACCGACACCCATCCCCCTGGGATCTTCCAACGGCTCGAGAGCCACAATCTGGCCGTCTTGCCGGCGCTCTAGGATTCTGACCTCATCCTTGGTAAGGCTGGCGACAACCAAGGGATCGTGAGTCGCCATGAGCACCTGCGATCCAGAATCCAATCCTCCAAAGTCATGGAGAAATTGTTTGTACTGGACGCTCCAAGCAGGATTGAGATGGGTATCCGGTTCATCAAGAAGGAACAATGACTCCTCTTCTTTGGTGAACCGCATGAGTCCCAGAACCAGCAGCAGTTGCTGCTCGCCCTCACTAAGCTCTCTGAAGGTCAGGGGCGCATCAGCTTTGTTAATCGATACACGAATTCGCACATCGTTGATCAGTTCAGAAATATAAGTACTTTCAAGCGCCTTAAAGAACTCCTGGTTACTTTCGTAGCCGCTTGCCAACTCCCTAACCTTGTCAAGGCTAGGCAAGTAGAGAAACAAATGTTCAGAGCGAACGTGACTATTGAAGCCAGTTCTAACGCGGGTCCTCAGGCGTAGTGGAGCCAGCGAAATCCGATAGAGACTGTCGAGTAGCCCCCTCACAGTACCGCGCGCATTCCAGAACCGCGGATCACCGTCAGGGCTGTTCCATGAAGGCTTCTGCATGACGAACAGGACCGAATCAAGACCCTGAATCCCTAGATGGTCCTGCAGCAGGGACTGCACCGCCGGGTCATCATCTAAGAAGAAGGCAAGAAGCACAAAATTAGAATGGACGTTTCGTGCGTAGAATAGCGGCCTAATAGGCCTATCGTTACCACCGACCAAGTCCTTGTAGAATCGCTCTTGGTGAGCCACGAAGTGGTCTTCGAGACGATTACTTGGGCCTGAGTAGTAACCGAATACGTGCCGTGGCCGATACTGCGCGCCAGCAGAACCAGTGAAGCGACTAGCTGGGACGGTCTTCCCTCCGACCGTACAGCTAATGCGATACCGTCCGTCCTGTTCTGCAGACGATACCTCGACGTCGTACTGTCGAACTAGATATCGGATCCGGTAGGCAAAAGAAGGTGCCACTCCTAGATCTAGGTCGCGAAAGATTAGGGTTATCGCCTCTAGTAGGTTTGACTTGCCGGCACCATTCCTTCCAACAAGTACCGAAACACCTGACGCGTCGTCGAACTCGACTCGGAAATCGCGTAGGTTCTTGAATCTTGGGATTTCTACTTCAAGCAGACGCATCAGGACGACACCTCGAGGAAGACAGCAGTGTCATCCGGCCGGTGCACCTGCACGAGGCCGTTCTTTTCGAGATCCCGCAGCAGGAAGTAGAACTCGTCGATATCCTCTTCGGTCAAAGCCAGGGATGCATAGAGTTCTTCGGGTGTGGCCATTGCGCCTGCAGCGCGCAGAGCGTCGATGAGCCGATCTCTACTGGGTGGCACCTTTACACCTGCCCTCGCGGATGCTCGCTTCTTTGCTGGCACTGTCTTCTTCCTGCTCTCTTGAGACCCTTTTCCTTCTTTTGCCTGCAAACTGGATACCAAGTCAGCCGACGTCCGAGTGCCCGTGTGCTCTCTGGAGATCTCTTCTGCCAACGTCCCGTATGCCAACGAGGAGGTCAGGGCACGCTCAATCGCGGCAGCCCGCTCGAGGCCTCTTTGAACCTTCTCGCGCAGTAGGTCCAACTCAGAAATGGCATCATCCAACAGCGTTACCAGTTCGCGCTGTTTCTCGACGCTGAAGATAGGTACCGGCAGCTGCCTTACATCAGCAAGGTTCAGGCCGGGCATATTAATTCCTCGCATACGCCCTCGTAGCCAGGCTTGAGCCGCACCACTTGCCAACCAGTGTGCCAAGAAGGAGCTGTCGATTGCGGCAGCCGGCCTGAGCCGTGCGGTCCCTTGAGTGATCTGCGCGCCGTCTAGTTCCTGAGGAACGATCGCTACGCGTGTGTGACGAATGATCCCCAACAGCACATCACCCGGCCGCAATGCCGATCGTTCGTACTTTTGCGCAATTTCCGGACTGGTGCGCCGTAGCTGATCCTCTAGAATCTCTCCGTCTCGGAGATCCTGGCCCCGAATGTACGGCACGCCGTCTTCATCAGTGATATCTGGCCCGGGTTGGAGAATCCCGTAGACAATTGGCGCGCGCGCATCAACTACCTCACTGGCCTTCCTCCACTCCCCTTCAACTAGCTCTGTGGTCGCATCTGGATCCAATCGTCTATCGCCCAAGATGATACGATCACGAACTTTTCGAGGGAGGTCTGAAATAATGGGGACAGCTTTCTGCAGCGCATCCGTCGTCAGATCAACAAGGTCCTGTACCTCTCGAGCCCTCTCCGCGATTTCCCGCTGAACCTCCAGCGGCGGAACGGGAAAAGGGAGGTTTCGGAAACGCTTGAGCCCAAGGTTAACGATGTTGGTCGTCCCCCGGGCGAGAGCAGAGAAAACACCGCTATGTTGGTAGGCTCGAAAGACCAGCAGGGCAAAATCCGGGTGAACCTCTTCATGTGGCCGGAATCGAATAACGTGATTTTGGAAATACAGCTCCTCAACCTCGCCATTGAACAATGCGCAGCGGCCAACTAGTTCTCTGCTTTGTCCCTCGCACAGGAGTACATCACCGGCCTGGAGTCTGTAGCGTAGTCGCGCTTCAGGCGCGAAGGACATGGTCGCGAGTTCTTCCAGGTCCAAGCGGTCATCGAAAACGTTCGCTACCCGCAGATAAGGACGGATGTCGGGGCCACTAGCTGCAGCAGGAGTACGCTGCTGACCAACAATCGCCTCGCCAGCGTCGCTCACTAGGCACGTGGACCAGTCTCTCGGAAAACTAAGGTTGTCGATCATTCGCTGGTCACCTGGGGAGTCTCGGTCGAAGGGCGTGAGAGCCCGTAGGCCGCCAAGATCCGTTCCAACGATTCGACAGCAGACGTAGCAGTTTCCAGTTCGCTACTGAGCAAGTGCGTTAGGTCCAGCAAGTTCCCTGGCTGGGGCAAGCTGTCGTTGGTGAACTTTTCTGCTTTGTCGAGACGTTCACCATCCGCCGCAATTTCCTCGCGAGTGAGGTAGTGAAAACGCTCACTTGGCTGGCGCGGACTCCTGCCGTTAGGGTCGTCTCCATAAGCTGTGACGAAGTCGTCGAGGTCCCTATCCGTTAGCTGTCGGCGCTTCCCGTATGTAGGCCCTCCATTACGCAGATTGTAGAACCAGGTCCCATCACTCTCACCGTCATTGGAGACGAAAAGTACTGAGGTCCTAATTCCGGTTGCGTAGAAGATTCCAGTGGGAAGACTCAGTACCGTGTGAAGTCTGAATTTATCGAGCAGAACCTTCCTGATCGAGCACGCCACGCCAGACTCGAATAGGACGTTATCGGGGATGACAATGGCAGCCCGACCATTTTTCGCGAGCGACTTGTAGCAATGCTGAATGAAAGCCAACTGCTTATTGGATGTAGGGAAATCCAGTTGCTTCTTCTGCTCTGCACTTAGCGAACCCTTCAGTCCAAAGGGCGGATTCGTGAGAATAACATCGACTGCTGGCCTCATAGGGGGCTGACTCAAAGTGTCAACGTTCGCAATCTCAGCCCGCAGTTCGTGCAGTAGAAGGTTCATGAGGGCCATACGTTGCACGTCGTGGACCAGCTCATTCCCGACCAGCCGAAGGTCACCGCTGCTCATCGAGCGTGCAAAGAGTCCTGCGGCCACTAGGAAGCCAGCGGTTCCAGTAGCCGGGTCATAGACAGCCTCACCCCCAGTCGGCTTAAGTACCTTCACGAGCGCGTCGACCACTGGCCGAGGAGTGAAGTATTGACCTGCGCCATACCGTGATTCTTGTGCGTTCTTCTCGATCAACCCTTCATAGACATCGCCTAGGCCATTCTGCTTCGCCCTATACCAGTCAATGGAGTCAATTTCACTGATCAGTTTATGCAATGATGCACTATTGCGAACCTGAGTAGATGAATCGGCGTAGATTTCACGAACGATCTGAGACTTGGCTGTGGAAAGACTGACGAGGGTTTGCTCGTAAGTTGCAAGGGCTTCGGACGGAGGCGCCGACCTTAGAGCTTGCCAGCGACTCTCGCGCGGGATAAGTTGCTCAATCTTGAGCTCATCGGCCAGTTTAAGGAATAGCAAATACGACAATTCGTTCAGGTACTCGTGGTAGGTGACGCCCTCATCACGAAGTACAGAACATAGGGACCAGAGCCGGCGCGTAACGTCTGAAGTGTCTTGCATGTTGGCCATCTCCGCAGCTAGTTACTGACCTTGCTGGGAGGCTTGCGCGCTCCCTAAGCGTCACCATCCGTCCGTTTTCACCCGGTTCACCCTTACTTGCGGCGTGCTGGATGATGCATCCTGCCAAATCCTATGCTCCTACGTCGCCGAACCTCACACGGACCCGGCAACTAGTCTCCTCCTGGCGTGTGGTCGTACTTTGGGTGAGTCTTCAGGGGCTTCACCCCGTCCGGTGCTCGGTCATCAGTGCTTTCTTCCGGTACAGATAACGAACTGTCAGCCTGAAACCCCTGTTGCGTACAGGCGCCACTAGGCCGGCAAAATGCGCATCGCAGATCGCAAGGCCACCATTGCCGCCGTGTGGCAGAGCCCTGTGAGGCTGTGAACGGGAGCAGGCGAGATCTGCGGCAATGGACCGGAGGAGTGTTCTCGCACTGATGGATCGTATGAGAGATAGGCGTGCCAGTAGCGCTCAGCGCCAGCTTGAGATCAGCACTGCCGTCCTGCGGCTCCCTAGCTATGGCGCGAGGACGAGATGTCAACCAACCTCCTCCCGGTCCCGCGGCCTTCAAATGCCGCGTCGCCCCCAGAGCGCCGGAGGGTAGTCGACAGCTACACGGGTCGACACCTGTTCTCCATAAGGCTCCACCAAACGAAGTGGTCGCAGCCCTTTGGCAAGAGGCCCTGGGGCCGCGTCCACCGCTGCATCAGTCGGGCTCTTCGGCTCCGCCGGAGGGGTGGTCGTGGACCATACGTGGACTCGGCACACCTCCTACACGTGGCCCAAGGCCGCGACCAGCAAGTACGCCGAAAGCCCGCTCGGCCTCCGGAGTCGAGCCCTTCCCCCGCATGAAGGACCGTCCGGGGCGGCTGTGCTCAGCTTTGTTGAAAGGGCCACAGGACGCCAAGGGCGTCTCAGTTGCCTTGCACACTTCGGAGCAGGCCGTGTACTGCGGCGCGTAGCAGGGAGGCCGAGCCGCTGCCATCGGCGTAGTCGATGACGGCTGTTTTGGCGTGCTGGGTGATGAAACCCGTCGCAGCGTGCTTGGCGCAGCGGGTGGCCAATACGACTACATCTGCTTGGCGGGCCTTTTGGCGTAGTTGCGGACTGCCCACGCTGTCGTGGGCGAGGGCAATCTTGACTCCTGGGGCGAGTTGGTGCAGCGCATCGCCAACCCGGTCCAGGACCCGCTGGTCGAGGGAATACAGCAGCAGGTTGCGACCAGCCGCGTCCCGCAGGCCGGTTGCGGTCTCCTCTGCCCGTCCCTCGCCAGGCTGGTCCTGCCAGTCCAGTTCGATGCCGAGTTCCGCGGATAGGCGCCGTGCCATGGCGAGATCGGCGGGATCCAGGCGTCCCTGGTGCACGCTGAGCGGCAGCAGCAACGCCAAGGCGAAGGATTCACGTGCATCGGGTTCGGGGTGTGCCTCCATGACCAGTCGGTCGGCGAAGTCCAGCGCGATTGCGGCTCGCTCGGGGGCGACCCAGCGTTCGCACGTGTCGGCGAGTTCCCCCAGCAGTTGGCCGTAGACGGCGGCGGATGGCCCGGATCGCAGCACGATCTCGGTCAGTGCCTGCACGGCCAGCAGGTCGCCCGGTCCGAGCCAGTCGTAGGCGAGCGCGCAGGTGATTAGAGCGCGGGCGCTGAGCGGTGCGGGCTGGTCGTAGCCGACGCTTTCGATGAAGGCACCCACGCAGCGCCAGACTTTTGCTTGGCCCTCGTCGTGCAGTTCTTCCAGCAGGGCGGCGATGTTTCGGTCGTCCAGAGCTGGTGAGGGCCAGGCTGTCCAGACTTCCTGCTCCAGGATGTCGGTCAGGCCGGTGTAGCCGTCGGCGATCGCGTGAATCAGCTCCGGCCAAGAGGCGGGGATGTGCTCCGGCGTGTCCGACTCGACGGCTTGCGAGGAGGGCGAAGACGATAGTGATTCCGCGGTTTTGGCTGCAGTGTCAGTCTGGTGGGTGGGTGCCTCCTGCTGCGGAGTGCTTTGCGGATCGGCGAGGAGCGCCGCGGCTTTTCTAAGAACGGGTGGTAGGGCGTCGTGGGATGCGGTGTGCTCGATGATGGTGAGTATGTTCTGGGTGCTCTGAGGATCTTCCCGGGTCACGGCGGCCAGCAGGAGGACCATGAGTGCCTCGATGGGGTAGGACTCCGCGCTGTCTTCGAAGGGAGCGAGGGCGAGAAGACCCCGGTCGCGTAGTGCGTGTTGCGCAGCCAGCAGGTCGCCGTGGTCTAGCGGTTCCTGTAGGTCGCAGGTGAAGGCAGCATCGAGCACCGCCGCTTTCACTGGCGTGGGGGGATTCTGCCGCAAGACGTCGCTGAGGCCTGGATAATCGAGTAGTTCCTGGTCGAGGCCGAGCCGGGAGAGTCGCTTGATGTGCAGGTGGGCGAGGTTGGCGGCGGTGATGCCTCCTTGTCCGGCCAACTGGTCCAGGGCGGCTTGGGAGGCGGCTTGGCCACCGGCCGCCAGGGCTGCGTCGAACTCGGCCAGCAGTCGCCCGGTGGGCTTTGTTGCTCGCCACAGTCGCGGGGGACGACGAGCCAATGTGTGCTGCATGAGCAGGGCCACGTCGGTCAGTCTCTGGCGGTAGCGGCGGTGCGGGTGTGTTTCCAGTCGGAAGGTCGTCCCTGCTCCAGCGAAGTCCTGCACCGCTGCTTCGACGGGGTCGTTGGGGTCCAGTGTGCTGGGGTGTACGCCGGCACCGATGAGATAGGTCGGCCCGGCGAAGGCGGTGATGACGTTGCCGATGAGAGCTGCGTGTGCCTCGTCGCGGGTGATGACGTAGATCGCGAAGCGGTCCTGGGCCTGCTGGTAGCGCGGCAGTACGACAGGGATGTCGCTGCCGCTGCGGAGCAGGTCGACGAAGGGCCGGACCCGCTCGCCTTTCTGAGGGTCGGGATCCATATCTGGCCACGCGTCGTTGCCCGTGCCGAAGAACCGCTGCAAGAAAGCTTCCAGGTCCTGAGTGGTCCAAAAGGGGGAAGCCTGGCGCGCGGCGATCACTGATGCTCCTTCCATCGCTGGGCGAGTTCCAGGCGTGCCTGGGCCGCGTCGCTGCCTCCCACCTTGTAGCTCACCGCCTCGTCGTTCTCCATCAGGCCGCGCACCGTGAAGTTCATGGACCCGGTGAGCAACCAGTCCCGCCCGCAAATGGTCTTTTCGTGCACGGCGGGGTTCTGCACCACGCGCACGGCGTGCTGCGAGGTCAGGCGGCGCAGACGCCCGAGGAACTTTGCATTATGTGGGTCCGGGCGGGTGACCACCGTTAGGGAAGCGCCGGCCGCCACGATCCGGGCGAGCAGATCGGACAGAGAACAGGCGCTGGGAGGATTGTCGTCGAACAGGTCGTCGTACGTCCCCTGGCTGTTGTCCAAGACCTTCACGTCACTGATCCACGGCGAGACCAGCCACATCACGGGCCCAGGGCAGACAAGTTCCCCAATCAGTGCCGTCGCCAGGATCGCGTCGGCGCGCACGCCGGTGTGTCCTCCGGTGCGCATGGGGCGCTCGAGTCGACTCACTGTGTCGCCTCCCGGATGTCCACCCGCACGCGCCACTGCTGGCCGTCACGGCTCATTCCTTGCATCTCTCCGTACAGGCGCAGGACGTCCCGGTCCACCGTCAAAGCCGGCACCCGGGCGATGGCGTCAGACAGGGCCGTCGCAGCGTTCGTGTCGGCTGTCAACTCCACGGCGGCATGCTGGGCTATCGCGGTTTGATAGCGCTGCTCCCAGCCCTCTTCGGTGACGTCGATGCGCGGCAGTTGCTCATCGTGCGCGGCGGCGGCCAGGAGGCGGTCCAGGACGGGAGGACGGTCGAGGTAGGGCTGGTAGTGCTGAAGGTGGTGGGTGCGGGCATCGCGGCCACGCGGCCACAGCAGGCTGAAGGCCTGGTCGGCCGACAGGCGCGGGCCAGGGCCGGTGGGCAGACGCCCGGAACCGACGGCGTAGGCAATAACGCGGGCGTCGACTTCCACGCCCAAGCGACGCTCCAGGGCCTGCCACCCCTCGATCAAAGCCAGCGCGCTGGCGTCGGTGGTAGGGCTGCTGCCGGGACGGAGCAGCCGGGTGGACAACGCTGCCACGGCACTGTGCCGCGGCGGACCGTCGAGTCTGCTCCAAGCGTTGCGAAGATCGGTGAGCGCTTGGCTGGATCCGGCAGCGGAAGTGTGGGCCCGCAGAACTGCCATGGCCCGTGCTGCGACTCCGGTCGGTTCGGCCGTCACGTGGCGCAGGAGTCGGGTCACGGTGGTGTCGACGTACTCATAGTCGTTGGGGGTCAGAGCCGTCTCAACCAGACGCCAAAAACGCCGCGGGTCCTCGGCATAATAGCGGGACAGTTGTTCGATCACACCTAGACCGCCGATGGAGGTTTCGCTCAGCCACACCACGGACGGATCCCCATCCTTGGCTGCGGAGACTACGTCCGCGATCAAGTCGCCGTCCTGGGCGTCCGGGCAAGCGCGCAGTACTGCGGCGAGAATGGCCGCGGCCACGGTATCTGTGTAGGCGCGCCGTGCGAGGTCGGCGCTGCGGATGGCAACGTCTGAAGCCACCAGCAATTGTCCGGCCCGGTCCAGGGCGTCGATGACAGCGGGCACGTCGCTGAGTTCGGTGAGCGTGGCGATGAGACGTTCGTTGCTGTGGGCGGGCTTGCCTGTGTGCTCGTCGCGGTAGAGCACGCTGAGGATTTCCGCCAGGTCGTTGCGCCAACTGCCGTCAGCAAGACTGGAGCGGATCGACGACGGGTCGGGAGCGTCGTCGCTCAGGCCGCGCAGAGAGAATGACGTCAGGTACACCAGCGCTAGCCAGCCGCGCTGGAACTGGTTGGTCACCTTCCCCAGCGCTGGATCGTCTGCCACCGCCTGGAAGTAGGCCATGGTGCGCCACTGGGGCGACGTGAGGTAGCGCGTGACCTCGGGATGCGTGGTGTCCAGGGGGGCGAGGGTGAAGGAGGCTGCGTCCACGTTCAGCCGGAAGCCGAGCGCGGCCGGTTCTCCGTTGCGGGTGTAGCGCACGGTGCGGGCATCCGTGGTGCCTGTGTCGTAGCTCACCTCAAAGCGCGAGCCGGCAGTTATGCGGCGCACCTCGATCGGATTGCCTGCCGCGTGCAGGGCGAAGCCGACGGAGGTGATGCGGTGTTCCCACGACGAGGGGCGGGGAACGTCACCTGGCAGGGGCTGAGTGCCTGCATCGACAACGATCTGTGAGGCCCAAAGAGGAAATCCCTGTGACCGGTCGGCGACCTCCTTGGGAGGCTCGCTGAGCTGCAGACGATGCGGGCGCAGTACGACCAGACCTGCCGGGTCCTGCCCCGGGGGGGACCAGCGGCCTTCGAGCGTCGGGCCTGGTACAAGGCTGTCGTCCAGTTCCAGGGTGTCCTGGCCGATTGGAGGGATGGGGAGCCAGGTGCGGTGGTCGTCACGCTGGTAGCCGTAGCGGCGGCTGACCCTGCCGGGTACGGCTTCCCTCAGAGCCCTGGCGATCGGCAGCAGTTCGTCGCTGCTGTCCTGCTCGGCGCTGCTGGCGGTAGTGCGCGAAGCGAAGGGAAGGATCAGTCCGACCTCGGGCACGTTGAGCGGATCGAACAGCGTCCGTGTCACGAACTCCGGAAGCATGGCACGGGGCTCGGCGCCGGGATCCTTCTCCTGGAGGGTCTGCCAGTTGTTCTTCAGCCGGCGTACAGCGGTGGGAACCACGCTGAGCAACAAAGAGCGCGGCTCCTCCCAGAGCAAGGCTTGCACTTCGTCAGCGGTCAACTGCAGTGCCGCTCTGAGATGGCGCGCCAGATCGTCCTGGAGAGCAGGAGTGGTCAAGAGGCTCTCCAACACCTGCGCCAAGTCCTGGCGGGCCGCTTTGTTCTTATCGTGGGCCTTTGCCGCCTTTGGTGCGGTCAACAGCGTCCTGGGGTCGGCCCACGGATGGTGAAAGCGCAGTTTGCGTCCTGCCCAGTCCAGCAGCGACTGCGTTCCTTGAATCTTGATGACGAAGCGGTTGTTGACCGGAAGGTGACGTGCTGGCACTTCCGGCTGGAACAGCGTCTCGTAGGCCTGGTAGGCCAGCCGGTCCCGGCCGTAGTCGGACAGAGTGATCACCGTGACGGGGCGCATGGCGCGCAGACGCCCGGCCCGGCCGCGTCGCTGGATGAAGGCCGCCGCGTCGTGGGGAGCCTTGTGCTGCAGTACCAACCCAACGCGCGGGTCGTTGAAACCGACTTCGAGCGAGGCGGTCGCCACCGTCAGATTTGCCTGCAGATCCACTCCGACGTCCTGGGAGGACGTGCGCGCTATCCGCAGCGCATGGTGACCAGCTCCCGGCGCGAGGACGTGGCCGATCTTTTCCATCAGGTCCCACGATTGGCCGTCGCGGTAACGGGTTTGGTGATGGGCGCGTGCTGAAGCGCGCAACGCGGCCAGGGCTGGTTTCCGACCCGGTTGACCGTAGCGGTTCTGTCCTCCCTCAGCGTCCCGCAGGTCGTCGTAGAAGCGGTTGGTGACATCCAGGTCGTCGGTAAACAAAAACCCGGTAGCCCCGTACAGTGCGGCGTCTTCTTCCGGGTCAAGCATGCGTCCAAAGAGCATGGCGGCTTGGATGGAGGTCGACAGCAGACTGCTGCCGGCGATCGGATCGCCGCGCAACGCAAGCGCGTACTCGCGCCCCTCCTCATCCATGCTGTCGTCGGCGGGTTGGATGTACTCGACATGGCTGTCGCGCAGTCCCACCAGGCGAGCGAAGAACGTACCGGCGTCGCGCAGGGTGGCGCTTAGACCGACGAAAGCGACCGGCTTGCGGACGGCCTGCTGCCAGCGGCGCAGCAACAAAGCGGTCTGGGCTCCGTGAATCCCGGAGTAGGTGTGCACCTCATCAAGCAGGACCAGGGACGGGACCGCGCCTCCCTGCCAGCCCAGCAGTCGGCTAAGCCCGCCTCCGGCACTGTTCAGGTTGAGCATTTCGGTCGTAGTGAAAAGCAGGTCAGGGGGCGCGTCTTGCTGGGATTGACGGGTCAGAGCAAGGCTGCCCTCCGGAATGCTGGCCCGGCAGGCAAGGCAGACCAGTCGCTCCCTATTGCCGCGACGGTCAAGATCACGCCAGAGGAGTTCGCCGCGCTCACACGCAGGACAGGTCAAGTAAGGGCAGACGGCACCCTCTCGAGTCCGTTTCCAGGCAGTGCGGCCGCTTGCGCCAGGCTTGAGCCGGTCGTCCTCATGGTCGTAGGGCGTGTCTCCGTAAAGGGCCCCTAGTCGAAACGGCCGGCGCCCGGAGCCCTGGAGGGTGGGCTCCAGCGAGCGGGCAGTGCTCAGCGCCTCCCGCAACTGATCGCGCAGCAATTCCTTGCGCGGATACAGCGCCAGCGTGTGCAGGCGGAAGCTATTCGGTCGAGCACGCTCGGCCATGGCAGCGAAAGCCGGCAGGTAGAAAGACAGCGTCTTGCCGCTACCGGTGCCAGCCCCCACGATCACACCGCTGGAGTGCGGACGTTGCAGCGCACTGGTCACCGCCGCGGTGGCGTCGACCTGAAAGCGGGCTAGGTTACGGGGCCCGATGTGGGCCTGGGCCACGAGGTGCTGAAGGCGGCCCCAGCCAGCCAGAGTGGCGAGTTCCTTCAACGCGGTCGCCGCGGGGATATTGCGCTGGGGATAACGGCGCGGCGCGGTGTGCAGGCGGTAGTCGGCCACGAGTCGCTTACCGCTCTGCCACCACTGCGCCGCCTCATCGCGGGCCTGCCAGGGGAAGAGTTGCCGCAACTGCGTTGCCAGACGGACGGTTTCGGCCAGTCGCGTGCGATATTGCGGGGGCGAGGTGTCCGGCACCTTGAACAGCCAGGCACGATCGCGGAATTCATACAGCAGCTCTTCGCTCGATATGCCTGCCACCTCCCTCGGGGCGTCGGGCAGGCAGAGATCGATGACCTCGAGGACTTCACTCTCGGTCAGGGCTCCATCGGTGATGCCCCAGGAGACAAGGGGCAACTCGCGGTCCTCGAGCGCGTTGAGGACGTGGTTGTAGAAACGGGCACGGGACGGTGTGATCACGTGCGCCTCCTGCGGACTTCCAGGTCGGCGTCGAGATCGACACGACGCAGCAGCGCGATCTCCTCGTCCGTGATGTCGCTGAGCAGCAGGGCGGTGCCGGAGGCCAGGCGGTCCAGGAGCATCTGCAGTCCTTCCGGCGGCGGTGGCGCGCTGTCGAGCAACTCAGCCAGTTCGGCGTGTGCGTTGGCGAACAGAGTGATCACGGCTGCGTCGACGTCGGCGCGAGCAGTCTTGGTGAGGTCCTGGTGCAGTGCTTTGGCCCGTGCCTGGTCCTGCAGGGAGAGCATGGCCTGCCGCGCCATCTGCAAGGCCGCCAGTTGGGCTTGCGTCCACTGCCGCCATGCTTCCTGGCTGTCATGGGCTATGCGATCGGCGACCTTTTGCACAGCTGTCGAGGCCCTGGTGAAGGCCGCGTTGGGAGGCAGTCCGCCCTCACACTGGCGGGTGAACGCTGCTAGACCCGTGTCGAGCCCAGAGAGGTCGATGTCGCCAGCTGCCGGCTGGGCCATCAAGGAGCGGGCTATGCGAAGGCGTCGCTGCAGGGCCATCAACTGGTTGTGCAGGACGCTGATGCGTTCGCTGATGCGCCGGGCCTCCTCCTCTCCCTTCTCTCCGTCGTTGAGTCGGCGTGCCTCCGCCTGCAGGCGCTCGGCCTTTTGCAAGACGGACAGGGGCGCGCTCATCGGTCCTCCTCCGGTGCGCTCAGCGACCGCCACTCGGTCAAAAGTTCCTGGACACCCCTGGCCGCCTCATCGCCATGGGAGTTGGTGCGGGATGCAGCGTGCTCCAAAGCGGTGGTCAGCCACGCATCGCTGGCCTGCAGCAGGGCACGGACCACCTGGGGGGCGACCCCTCGGTCACGCACTGCCGCCGTGATGCGCGCCGCGTCGGAAGCCTCCGGTTCCTCCGCCCGCAGGAGATCGTCCTCGAGTTGGTTCAGGATCTTCCAGTCGACGTCCTGCGCCCGCGAGAGAAGGTCGGTGATACCCGTCCGCGTGGCCCGGGGCACCGGGATGCTGGCGTCCTCGGCCGCAAGGAGTGCATCGCGCACGGCGGCCAGAACCTGCTGCCCGGTTGTGCCCCGCGGATGGTGTCGGCGTATGTCGTCCAACTGCCGGCGCAGTGACGCATTCTGCGCCTTCACCAGGTCCGTCCAGTTGGCGAAGGACTTGACGGCCTTCTTCACCCACTCCGGTACGTCCGATCCTGTCACCTGCCAGTCCCACTGGGCTGTCGCTCGGCGCAGCAGCGGCAGCGCCCTCGCGGCGTCGATCAGCCGGGGCTTGCCGTCGCCTTGGGCCACGCCCAGGGCGTCGCGGAGCCGCTCGACGAGGGGGGTCCTGTGCTGAAGGTGGCCCTCCAGGGTCCGATTCCACGCATCATCGCGCGATGCGGCGTCCTCACGCGCCCAGGAGCGCCCGTCGGCGAATGCGGCGGCAAGCAGTTCGGCCTCGTCCATGCCAGGCCACGCCAGCCCGGCCAGAGCGGCGCCGATCAGGGATGCGCGCAATCCGAGGACCAAGTCGTCATCGGTGATCTGCAGGTTCTTCTGCAGCGCGGTGGTCAGTGACGCCGTGTAGCGGTCGGATTCTGTGCTCAGCCGGCGTACATGTTCGGCTCGCTCGGCGGGCTGGCCGTTCTTCAGCAGCAGCACGCTTTGCAGGTAACGGCTGTTGCGTGCCGTTCGCTTGAACCGGATCGGCGCTGCGTCCGCGCCCTGCACGTTCTCCGTTGCGCCTTCGATCGAGACCACACGTGCATTGGAAGGCCAGGCTGAGCGGATCGTCGCCTGTGACTGTTCCCGCATCAAAGGATTGACCCAGCGGAAGCGCTGCGCGACGGCGGTGGCGATGACGGTGCGCAACTCGCTGGCCACGGCCTGCTGCAGTACGTGTTCTCGTCTGAGCCAGTCCTCCACCGCATTGACCTTGGCTTGCAGAGAGGGAGGGAGTTTGTCCGTGGTGAAGGGATTTGTTTTGGTCGTCTGCTTGACCGGCTCCGTCGCCTGCACCTTGACCGGCTGCCGGGGAATTACGCTGGTCCCGGAGAAGGTACGGGCTTCCAGGTCAAAGGCTTCTAGGACTGCGGACGGCAGCGCGCCGGCGTGGTCGGGGGCTCCGCCCCAGAACTCCAGGACGATCTTCCGGCGGTCGGCGTCGAGAGGGTCCTCTGCCTCTACGACTTCCTGTACGCCGGTGGAGAGCGGCTCGTCGATGTCCGCAGTGGGGAACTGCGTGCGGAAACGGGCGTCGGGGAAGGTGCCTTCTTTGAGTGCGCCGGCATGCTCGACCAGGACAGGACGGATCACGCTGCCGAGCACGGTGCGCGGGACGAACGCATAGGGGTCGTTGCGCGGAGCCGTCGCGTGGATGGTGCGGACCAGGGCAGACGGGTTGAACGGATACAGGCCGAAGCCCTCGGAGGTGGCCCCGAACTGCTCATGGCATCGGGAGACCAGGGAGCAGGTCTCACAGGGATTGGGCACCTGTTGCTCGCCCGCGTTCTCCAGGGCGTCCCGCCCGACCCGGGCGGCGTTGAGATAACGTCCGACGAAAGAGGTGATCTCGGATTCGCCCCGGTCGTCCCTGGTGAAGGAGACGTTGAGGTTGTAGACGTAGCCAGCGGTGGCCCGCACACGGGTGAGTGCGGTCTCCGGAAGGTCGCTGAAGTAGCCCGTGGTGACCGCCATGAGGGTGCGGATGGGGGCCAGGGTGGTGCTGCCGTAGCGGTTGGCGGCCTCGATGACCGCATCGAGGAGATCTCTTTGCACGCCTTGGATCAGCGCGAAGTCCTCGATGAGCAGGATGATCTCTTTGCCCTTGCGGGCGTACTCGCGTCGCACCTGCAGCATGGCGTCCTGCAGGCGGCCAGCTCCCAGGCTCGCCACCCGTTTGACAGCTGCTTCCAGATGCTGGTTCAGCAGGTCGACAGCGGCCTGCTGCAGTTGTGTGTTGCCGGAGATCGCATTGATCAGCTTGATTGTGACCTGGGCGGCGCGGTGGAGATCCAGCAGGTCGGTGGGGAGGTCTTCCATGGTGAACGCCATCGGGCGGTCGGGCTCACCATCTGCGCGGTCTTGAAGCAGTTGTTCCGCCAGTCGGGGAATGAATTTCCCCTGTCCGAGCATGAAGGCGCTCACGTGGGGGTCTTGCAGGACGACCGTCAAGCCGCGGGGACCGGCAAGCGGACGGGCGTGTTGAGGTACGTCACGGGCCGTCGTGGCGGCCAGGGCCTCGCTGAGGGCATTCACCAGGCGCCTGCTCAAAGTGGCCGCGTCCACACCGTCGGTGAACCGGTGGATGTCGGCGCGCAACTGAGCCAGCGCGCCACTGTCCGCGTCGGCGAGGAGGGCGTCGATCACAGCGCGCAGGCTGGTCTTGGCCTTCTCCAGATAGATGATCTTGTACTTGTCCGAGGCGGGCAGGTTCTCGCGCACCCAGCGCACCAGGTGCGACTTTCCGGTCCCGGAGTCACCGACGACCGGCAACAGGAGCGCGCCGGTGTCGGACTGCAGCGACAGGAAGTCCTTCAGCACGGTCTTCTCGTCAATGAGGGGGCCGTCAGAGACGATGGCACGCCCGTCCAGGCCGGCCCGGCGAATACGCAACGGCGCATGCGTGGCCAGGAAGACCGCACGAGAGGGACTGACCGCCTCGGTATTGATCGTCGCGGCCGCGGTTTCGGGCGTCCAGCACAGGAAGCCGCGGAAGTCAGCCATGCTGGTCCTCCGAGATGACGATGTCGGACACGTAGTGCGACGGACGGTCGGGGTCATGAAGGGTCAAGACGCGCTGCGCGTCGGCGTCCTGCTGCAGGATGAGCCAGCCCTCGTCTTCGCCTCGCAGCAGGGCGTAGGACAGGGCCGGCCCTGCTGACTGCGCGCCCGGGTCGGGGATGCCCAGGGCGTTGGCGTAGTCCCCACCCGGCAGGACCGGCAGGGCACTGCGCAGGGTTCGGGCAGCGTCGACGGCGTTGACTCGTTCCCCGACAGCCCACAGCCTTTGCACCGACTGCTTGACGGCTGTTGTGCAGTCCGGAAGCAGGGGGCCCTTTCCGCTGCTTGACAGCAAGGGGGCAGCAGCCAGGCCCAGGGCCGGCGCCCAGTGCACGAAACGGTTCCAGCGCGTGTCGTTTCGCGACGCAGTCCCCGCTTCAGGGTTGAGGTCGATGGACTGCTCGCGTTGGGCGATCTCCCAGGTGGCCGGCTCGTCGAGAGGATCCCGGGAAAGAAACCACACGAGAATTCGGGTGAGGTCGCGCGAACCGGTCTGTCCTGCGTCGTCGGCCAGACCGGCATTGAGTTCACCGGCCAAGACAGCCTGGCGCAGGGCACAACTGAAGGAGGGGAAGTCCGTGCCGTCGAGGTCGCTGGCGTGTCCGGCGAGCGAGAGTCGGCCTTCGTCAACGGCGACCATCTGCAACTCGCGCAGGCTGCGCAGGGCTTGGTCGAAGGTCTTGTTCTCCTTGCCCTCGGTCAGGGAGGGGGGAGCCAGAAGAGCCCGCGCGCGATCCGTCGGCAGCGGCTTTCGCTCTGCGGCAAGAAGACGAACGACGGCCCACATGAAAGGTGGTATCGAAGATTCCGCAAGCAACAGGGCCACTAGAACGACTCCAAGGCAGTACGCACCCACAAATGGGCGCGGTGGATTGCAACAAGTGGGGTGTCAGGGCGATCCGGGTGCGCCAAAGACCGTGGATGCAGCAGGTACGTTACATCCTGGGAATCGAACCGCATCGCCAGATCGTCTCCCATGTGGGAGGCGGAAGAGTCGAGCAGCCAGACCATCGGGTTGGTGTAGCGGCCCAGGAGGTCCTCGTCCCTGTCCAGGATGAGGGGGCGGGGGCGCACGTCGCGTTGCAGTCGTCGAGTGGCGAGGCGGGCAAGTCCCGGACCGCCGACCACCGACATTCCCCGCACGGCCAGCCGCTCGAGCAGTTCGGGCACCAGGTCGGTGAACTCCTGCTCGGTTTCCCAGTAGATGGAAAGGCACGGCAGGTCACCGCGGAACCGCCTCAGGGGGTCCTCGCGTCGGCTCGGCCACGACGGCACGGCAGGCCAGGGCTCGACCGCGAGTCGGTAGTAGCCCTCCGGGGCGGTCCGCGGCGGGCCCTGCTTACGGCAGGGCGGGCACCCGCGGCAGGTGACTCCCGTGGTCAGAACACCTCCGCGGTAGGGCACGCGGTAGTGGTCAGCCAGTGCCTCGCCCCAGCAGCGGTCGCTGCGCAAAATCCTTCGCAGCCGGCCGGCGGCGTCACGTTGGTCGTTGATGATGAGCCGGCGGACGTCGTTGAAACGCTGCAGGAAGTAGGCGCGGTCGTTAGTCTGCCCATCCGCAAGGAAGACGTCGAACTGTTTCCCCAGGGACGTGTAGAACGCGTCGAGGCGCCCTTGCCAGGCCGCGTCGGTTTCCTTCTCGCTACGCTGTGGCGGTTCGGGGATGGTCACCTTGATGAGGCCGGCTCTGACCATGAAGTTGAGGATGCGTTCGTTCCAACTGCGGTGCCGGCCGAAACCTTCGGGCATGTCGGCAGGCAGGGCCTCGAGGCTGAGCCGGTGGGCGCCGCTGTCGGTGGGAGTGCGCCCCACCCACATGGCCCGCCACCGGGCCCAGGCACGCTCGGCCGTCAATTGCGGGCTGCGGTTGAGGCTTTCGGCCAGCGCCTCGTCCCCGGGAGCGGTGGCCATGTAGGCGATGCAGGGATGTCCGTCTCGCCCGGCGCGGCCGACCTCCTGGTAGTAGCGGTCCGTGGTCTCCGGGAGGCAGGCGTGGACCACGGTACGCACGTCGGCAAGGTCAACTCCCAGGCCGAAGGCCGAGGTGCCCACGACCACGTCGAAGCGCGTGGGCTCAGGCCCGTCGGGGGTCGAGCCCGCCCAGCCTTCGAGAGCCTGCCGCCGCTGGTCGTCGGTGGACTTTCCGGTGACCTGGGTGACGCGGCGGAAGCCGGCCTGGCGGAGCCGTTCAGCCCAGTCGGCAGCGTCCTTGACCCGAGTGGTGTAGAGCGCCAAGGGCCGAGGCAGCATGGCGACTGCGTCGATGACGGCTTCGTTCCGGCTCTGCTCGTCGGGGCAGGTGTCGACGTAGTAGCTGGGCTCGTGCCGGAGTTGAGAGGCCCACACCACCTGGGCCTGCCCTTCCTCGGCGAACAACTGCTCCAGAAGGCTGACCTGCTGGTGGGTGAGGGTGGCGCTCATCGCCACCGTCACCGGCGCCTGGTCCTGGGGGGCCTTGCGCAGCCAGGTACGCCGGTGGCTGGCCATCGTCTGAAATTCGGGCCGAAAGCCGGTGCCCCACTGCTCGACCAGGTGTGCCTCGTCGATGACGAAGTACTGCAGCAGTCCGGCTTCGGCGGCGTCCTCCAAGGGCTTCTTCAGCGCCGTCACCACCGCTTCGGGGGAGGCGAATAGCAGGCGTTGGCGACCGGTGCGGACGTCGTCGCATATCTGCCGCTTGACCTCCTCCGGCATGCCGCCGGTGTAGGCATAACGGCCGGTCGGGCTCCCTCTGCCCTGCCGTTCAAGGGTGGCCTGCGTTCTAGCCTCCATGTCCAGGGCAAGAATGACCGTGGGGACGACCACGATGGACACTCCCCCGCGGGCACCGGCCAACAGGGCCGAGGCCTGGGCCACCGCGGTCTTGCCGTGTCCGGTGGGCAGACACACGATCGTCGTGCTGCCGGCAGGAGCCAGGGCAACGGCTCGCGCGGCTTGTTGCTGCCCGACGGAGACGTACTCGGTGTAGCCGAGGGCCTCTGCCCAATAGGGGTCGGCCGGCCGGGGTTCGAGGTGTCGCCGATGCGGTGAGTCCACCCCGAGATAGATCTGCTTCAGGTCCTCCCGGGCGCTTTCTTGTGCTTCGGGCGTCAACTCCCGTGGGTGCCACGGCAAGGCGAAGACCCGCAATCCCCGTGTGGTCGGCAGTGTCCGGCACGCCATCTGTTCCCACTGTTCGCGGCTGGGCAACGCGGGATCCAGGGGAACCTCCAGTCCAGCGTTGTTTCCCCGGACGGCAACCTCCAGCAGTACCTGCCGGGTGAGGGCTGCGATGTCGCACCAGCCGACCGCGTCTGCGCGATGAGCGGCCCGGTCGGCCAAGGCGTCTTCCAGTCGCCGCAGGGTGCCGGTGGCCGTCGTCGTCGGCACCTGGGGCCAGGCCGTAAATAGTTCCTGGGCGTGCGCCCACAGATCACCCATCGTGCTTCACCGTCCGGTATCCCCCGCGCACGATGCAGGTGGCGGCGACCACGCGTATCGAAGGGCGGCTCAGTGCCTCCGTCAGATCCCGTCCCACGGCCACGTCCAGCAGGTAGCTTTCGGTGTCGCCCAGCAGGTGGCCGGCCGCACTGCGTGCCTGCGCCTGCGCGGTCGCGATCGCGAGTTGCTGCTGTGCCTGCTCCTGCGCCTTAGCGCACTTGCTCATCAGGTCGGTTGCCTGGACCAGGTGGGCACGGGCCACCTGCTCGGCTGCTTCTGCTGTCTGTCGGTATTCCTGCCAGCCTCCGAACACGGCGACCAGTTCGCCGTGGTTCTTGACGTTGTAGTTCTGATCTCCTCGCCTGCCATAGGGAGCATCCAGCCAGGCGCAGGCCTTCGGGTCAGTCAGAGCGATATGGTGCCCGGCAGGCACCCACACCTTGCGGGTGAACGGGGGAAGCAGTCGGTCAGCCTGGCGTCGCAGGGCTCGCCCGGCCTCGGGCACGTCGGCGACACGCCGCAGAGCGGCACTGATGTCGGCTTCCACGAGGTACTCGAGCCCGAAGTAGGCTTCATCTCCTGTACGGCAGGTGGGGTCAAAGCGCCGGAAGGCCGTCGCCTGACCGCGTTCGTCGGCGAAGACAATGTCGGCGAGCATGTCCACGAACGGGTTGCCCGAGCGGAAGAGCCGGGTTCCCGGGGCGCGCAGAGCAGTGGAGCGGTTGAAGACACCCTGGGCCATGTGGGGATGAATGCGTTCGGCGGCTGCTTTGTAGCGCCGTGGGTCGATCAGCGGATGCGAGGAGGCAACGTCGAACCGGTCACGCTGGTGGCCGGCGACGGTGCGTGTGTCATGCCGAAAACGCAGTCCGCCACTGCCGTCATCGGCGTAGTGCACCAGGCTCTCACGCAGGCGGCGCCAGTCCTGCTCCAGGCGATCGAGCGCGCTCGTGGTCTGACGGGCCTGTTCAGACGTCTCGTGTATGGACTCCAGCATGTCCATGGTGTCGATGTCCCGCTTGGCCTGGCGCAGTTCCTCGCGCACGCTGGGCGCCAGGGTCGTCAGCCCCGCGGGACCGTCGTCGAGGGCCTGGCGCCACACGCGGGTCAGCCCTTCAGCGATGGTGTCCTGCAGGGTCGAGACGGACGCGGTAAACAGGTCGTATCCCTCGTGGAGCAGGCTCGCCCAGGCCCCGCAGAACGCCTCGTTCCCTTCGCGATCGCCGATGCGGAACTGCTGCGCCGGTCGGTTCTGCCGCAGCGATTCCACCCCCCGGTAGCGATCCACCCGTCCGATCCGCTGTTCCAGGCGGTTAGGGGACCACGGCAGCCGCACGTGTACCACCACGTCTGCAACCTGCAGGTTCAACCCGTCCTCAGCCGAGGCGTCAGCGACGAGCACCTGGCACAGGGCGGCGTTCTGCGAAGTACGCCAGGTCTGCACGACCTGCTCGCAAGCGTCCGCGCTGGTGGCTGTGGTGTGCAGGCCCACCACAGCGTCGGGGGCCTGGGCGCTGAGCGCTGCCGCTACTTGGGCGGCCAAGGTTCCCGGGCCGCAGAAGATCACCGCCCTGGTTCCGGGACGCACGACTGGCAGCAATGCTTTGGTCAGGGCCGTGGGTGCGGCGGTGCGAGGCAAGTCAGCGCGCTGCTTGCTGTAGGTCTCCCCCAGTTTTCTTTCCCGGGAAAGGGTTGCCGGTGCCGCAAGCAGGAGTCGCTCCTGCTCGGTCAGTCCGGCTCGGTCGGCGGCTTGTCGATCGCCGTGTGTGCGCCAACGCAGCGCGCACAGCAGGTCTTCCATCAGGCCGCCGGCCCGAGAGGCAAGCACCGCCAGCGCCATGGCGTAGGCCGAGTGCTGAGTGTCGTCGGCCGCGGTGTCTACCAAGTGGTCGGCGATCAGCGTGCGCCACTCCAGCAGCAGCGCCTGACCGAGGTGGTGCTCGCCAAAATCCACCGCGAGCAGACGCGGACGGGTGCGTCCTCTCACTTCATAAGGCACAAGCTCCGTCTCTTCGTCGTCGCGCAGCACGGAGGCGCGGCGGTGGCGGATGACCCGTCGGTGTAGGCGATAGGTCTCGCTGAGATGAGCCCTCAAAGCCTCGACTCGCAGGACCAATTCTGGGGCCTGATCCTCGTTTGCCAACTCGTCATCGTCGTTGAGGAGAGCCAGCACATCGGTGGCCAATGCCTCAAAGCGCTCGTCGGACGGCAGGAGTTCCCGCAGGCTATCGATGGTCATCGGCAGCAGCGTGGGGAAATAGGCGTCCAACTGAAACACGCCGTCGGCAAGGTCCTTACGCCGCTGGTAGCGCTCCTCGAAGGAGGCGCGGTCGTCCCAGCGGTACAGCTTCTCGTCCAGCAGATGCAGCAGACCCAGGTGAGTGACGTAGTGAGAGGTCACCGGGGTGGCCGACAGCAGCAGGAGGCGCGTGGCCGTGTGCGCGATGCCGCACAGCTCACGGTAGGGCGATTGCGTCGGCTCCGTGATGTCGTGGACGAGGAGGTGGGCCTCATCGACAACAAGCAGGTCGGCGTCGCGATAGCCCGCCCACTTGTGCGGCGTGTCGTGCGCGGTGAAGGTGATGCGCGCCTCGGGAAAGTCATCGATGAAGAACCTCTCAAGCATTTCCCCACGCCACTGCCTCACCAAGGACGCTGGTGCCATGACGACAACACGCGCGTGAGGGTTGTCGATCAGAGTCTGACGAATGACGTAGCCGGCCTGGATGGTCTTTCCGAGCCCGACCTCGTCGGCCAGCAAGTAGCGTTGCACCGGGTCGGACAGGACGGTCAAAGCGGCCTGCACCTGGTGGGGGTAGATCTCCGCCGCAGAAGACAGCAACGCGGGGATGCTTCCACTGGCCCCACGCTGAGCAATGAGGCTGTGCAGCATGGGCAAGCGGGCATCGTGGAAGTAACCGGACTCGTTCCCGCCGGCTCCCAGGGTCGCGACCGGATTCTTTACGGGCCGGTCCCAGCGCACGTGCAACTCCGCCGCTCGAACCGGCAGGTGCACGTCCGGATGGTTGGGGAACTGCACATAATACACACCGGGGTCACTCCCCCGCACCCGGCCCACGATCCACACGCCGGTGCTGGGATCACGCCGGTAGACACGGGTCTCCTCCGGCAAAGACACCGGCGTGCACAAGCGCGCAGCGATGCGTTGCGTGTGGGCAACGGGCTCCGCTATCGATTCGAAGTAGTCAACCTGGACACTCTCCCCCTCAACTGCTGCGACTCGACCCATTCCCGGAGAACCGGCAAAGCGGACAAAATCCCCCACCCTTAGCCTTGACATTGCAACTTCCTTCACAAGGCGTTCACATCCAGCCGGTTGAAGCGTAAACCGCACCACCGACAATCGCCGGGTAGGTGCCCGCTCCACGGCGATCACCAGGTAACGAAGTCCCCGATCGCCTGCTGGAAGCTCGCGCCTGCCCTCCCACCGTCGCCCTCCCCAGACGACTTGTACCAGCCCACTACCCCCCGAACCCCCTCCCGGGCGCAGAGGGCGAGCGCGCGATAACAATGATCTTCAACTTTCATAATGCATGCAGTTGGTCCGGTCAATGCAGTACACGTGAGCGAGTGCGCAAACTTCGAGGCAACTAGCGCAGGAGTCGATGCGGTGCACGCTGGGGTGTCGCTCAAGCGGGGCGAGAAGTCCCCTGCTGGTGTCGCCGCGTTTCAGGTGGGCAAGGTCAGTGGGTGCGGGCGGCGCCCAGGACCAACACACGTTCGGGCGGGATCCTGCCCGTCGCCGGGTCCCCATCCGCCGGGGCATGCCTGGGATGAGGCCACGAGAGTCGATCGGGCAGCCATACCAGGGGATGGCGGACAGCGGTGCACCGCAGAGCGGCTGGCCTGTGAAGTGGGCCGCTGTCCTACCGGTGCAAAAGCACCCGCGTTCTCTTCGACCTACGCTGGCGCGCCCTCGTGCCGGAGCTTACCGCCGGGAACGCTGCCCCTGAATGGACGTGCGCCGCAACCTCCAACTCCTCGACGAGTTCCTCGCATCGCCCCGTTCGGCCATTCGCGGGCATGCAGCAAAGCCCACCGCTGGGTGGGGGCGATGGGCGGGAGGTGCGGTGTAGTCGGTTCGTCGTGCCCGAGAGGGCACGACGAACGCGATCAGGTAGTCAGCCCCGTACGGTGCGGACCAGCAGGTCCGTGAGCAGGCGGATGTCGTTGGGGGTGTTTTGCAGGCCGTTCCATCGGCGCTGCTCGCCCTCGGCGAAGCGCCACATGCCCGAGGTCCAGGCGGTCACCGGCATCAGGCCGAGGACAGCGTTGCGGACCTGATCGCAGTCGACGTCTTCGGCAGGCATGCCGTCGGTGAGGGCGTCCATGACGAAGCCCATGGCCTGGATGCCCACGCCGTGGGTAAGGCGGGATTGGCGGGGCGGGAGTTTCCAGGCGTCGCTGAAGGTCTCCTTCACGATGGTCCAAAAGGAGCGCAGGTGCAGCAGCATGCGTTCGACGTCGCCAGAGCCATCTTCGGGATTGCGGTACTGGTAGAGGGCGCCTTCGAAGAGGCTATGTTCCAGCATGCGCAGCAGGCTGGTGTCCTTGATGTTGCCGTCGGGTGAGGTGGGGCTGGCTACCCGGCCGTAGAAGGGGCCTTGGCCGTCGGTGTTGAGGCGGGTCATCAACTGGGCCGGCAGGCGCTTGCGGGCGTATGCGGGGGGCAGGTGTCCGCTGGTTTCGGGCAGCAGTTCGTGGATGAGGCCCTTGGGTAGCGGCTTGGTGGAGTTGACCAGGATGAACTGCGAGCGCTGGTCTTCTTGGTTGTCGGCGATGAATCCGACGGCGGCGACGGGAAATTCGACGAGGTCGGCGTCGCGGATGGCGGCGCTTCGCTGCTGCCCGTCCACGATGAGGGCGGGCTTGTCCTGGTCGGTGAGGGATTCGTCGACGGGGATGACGAGGACGCCGGGGACGGAGTAGTCCACGCCGGCGTTGGGGCGGACCCCGGTTTCGAAGCGGACGGTGTCGTCGAAGGCGAGGACGAGGGCGTTGGGGAGCATGGCGTCCTCGGATTCGAGGTAGCGGCGGATGCCCCGGATATGGCTGAGGACCTCGGGGCGCTGGTAGCCCTTCAGGTTGCTGTCATCGTCGCGGCGGACGCGGGAGACGGCGGCGAAGCTGTGGAGTTTCTTCCCGTCGATGGCAAAGCAGTAGATTTTTCGGTTGCCTTGACGTACTTCGAGGGCGGGAAGCCTCAGCTCATATCGGTCGGCCATTCATATCTCCTGACAGGATTTTTAAGAAAAGCTGGGTGGCGGTGAAGTCTATCCGAAGGTGAGTTGTCTCATCTTCGCCTCGAGCACGGTGAGATTGTGGAATCCGCGGCGCTTGTTGCGTTCACTGCCGCGGAATATGGCGATTTCGATTCCGTGCTTTTTACACAGGGCGCAGAGGCAGGTGCGCCAGGGTGCATCACTGAGGGTGCGCTCGTAGTACTCGAGGTAGCTTTTCTTTTTCGAGCCGAGGACGAGGTTTTCGTAGGTGGCGAGGGCACTCATTACTTCTTCGAGTGCTGTTTCTTCTTGGTCGAATGCGCGGAGGGCGCGCAGGCAGTCTCGTTCGGCGATGATGGCTTCGGCTTGGGAGACGTGGCCGGAGAGGATGAGGCGTTTGAGGGCGGGGTTGCCGTCGACTTGGGGGACGCGGATGGCGGTGTAGGAGTCGGTAGCAGTGTGGTAGTTGTTGCGGTCGTCCATGAAGGCCTGGCGGAAGGCGCTGGTGCTGTCGAAGCTGGCCACGCCGTGGCGGGCGAACTGTTCCATGCTGTCGACGCGGTTGATGCCGAGCAGGTGGAGTTCGGTGTCGTGGTTGCGTACGGCGTCGATGGCGCGCAGGCAGGCGAGGATCTCGTGGGACTTGAGGGGGACCATTCCGCCGAGGGCGATGCGCCGGTATCCCATTTTCTGTAGTTGGGCGACGGAATGGGCGTAGCTGTCGGGTCCCCATCCCTGGGCGGCGCCGACGGGTTGGAAGCGGGCGCCGTGTTTTTTTGTGGCGGCGAGGAAGTTTTCGGCAAGTTCGAGGGAGATCTGCTGGCGTTCCACCCAAGCCGCTTCGGGTTCCGTATCGGATTCTTGGGGGATGTAGCCGAAGATGATGTGGTCGATGCTGATGCCGGCGTCGAATCCGCAACGGCCATAGAAGTCGATGACTTCGTCGACTTCGTACGGGGGGCGTTCTTCGTCGATGTAGTTGAAGGCGCCGCAGTCGCCGATGGTGGAGCAGGTGTCGGGGAGGCGGAAGAAGTTCCTCACGCCCAGGCGGTAGAGGCGCTCGCGCTGCGGGGCGGAGTATTTTCCTGCGCCCTTCATAGATCCGTCGACAACCGCCTTGCTGACGAGGATCCCGTCATACGGAATCGGCGTCACGGCCTGGTGGGCGTAGACGTCATCGCGCTGACGGACTCGGTAGGGCGAGTACTCGTCGTTGATGAAGTCGTAAGTGGGGCTCACCAGGTCCTGGCTGTCAGGGAAATAGAATTTCACGCGGCTTTTGCCTTTTCCTGCACATAGATACGGAGAAGATAGTTCGACAGGGTGCTGATGTGGCGGGGGTTGTTTTGGAGTTCGTTCCAGGGGGTGTTCAGGTCGGGCCAGCGTCCCTGGGTCCAGCGGCAGTGCGGAGCGATCAGGGCGAGTTCCGCCCGCGCCAACTCCACGGCATGGGGTGAGGCGGGGTCGATGGCCATCATGACGCGGTCCATCAGACGTCCCATGGAGCGGATGCCCACGCCGTGCATCAGCCGGGACCGGGTCGCCGGCAGGCCCCATGCGTCGGGGAAGGTGTCACGCACCGCGGTCCAGTAGACGACGAGGATCTGGCGAATGGTGGCGGTGTCGACCGTGCCGTTGGACAGGTTCTTGTAGGGAAAGAAGGCGCCTGAAGGAGAGTTGAGGGATTCCTGAATCGCGGTGGTGAGGCTGTTGTCCGTGACGACGGCGTCCGCCTTCTGTTCGGCCGTGGTGGAGGGGCGGCGCACCAGGCCCCGAAAGGGTGAGTCTTTGTCGTGGTTGAGGGCCTCGACCAGGACGGAGGGGAGTTTGCGGGCGGATAGCTTGGTCGGCAGCAGGGTGCCGACTTCCGGGAGGAGTTCGGTGACCAGGTTGGTGGGCAGCGGGGAGACCGTGTTCACGCGCAGGAACTGGTCGCGTTGGGTTTCCAAATCTTCGGCGACGAACCCGGCGATGGTCACGGCCAGGCGGGTGTTGCGGGTGCGGGCCAGGGCGAGGCTGCGCTGCTGGCCGTCGACGATCCAGGCCGGCCGGGGGGCCTCGGGGGCGTCGGGCAGGGGAATTTCCAGCGTGCCCGAGGTGCACAGGCCGTCGCTGCTGCCAGGGCCCGGGCTGGACTTGAACCGCACGCTGGAGGGCAGCGCCATGATCAGCCCGTTGGGAAACAGGACCTCCTCGCCGTCGAGGTACTCGAGGATCTGCTTCACGTGCTGCTTTTTTTCGGGGCGTTGGTAGCCGATCAGTTTGCCGGCCTCGTCCCTCGAGATGCGTGCCACGTCGGCGACTTGGCGTACCTCCTCGGCCGCCAGGGTGAACACGTACAGGGGGATCGTGGGGTGCTGCTCGATCCGCAGGGCCCGGCGTTTAAGCACAAGGGAGGTCATCGGGGGCCAATCGTTGCTGTGTACAGGTCCGCGAAGCGCTTTTGTTCACAGGCCATTCCCTGGTCTCGCAGCAGGCGCAGCAGGCGGGTGCGGGAGTAGCCGGGGTGACTGTCCTTCGACTGCTCGATGAAGTCGATCACGGCTTCGTCCGTCATCGGCCGGCGCTCGTAGCGTTCGGGGCGGGCGACCTGATCGACCCAGTCTCTCCAACGCTGCTGTGCGCTGGAGGTGATGAGGTGGCCGGGCGTGCAGCGCTCAAGCCAGGAGGCCGCCATGCGGACGTTCAAGCTGGTGCGGGTGCCGCCCAGGGCGTGGCGCAGGGCGGCGTTGGCCGGCACGCGCACGATGCCGTCCAGCTCGCAGGCGCCCCCGACCAGCACCACCTCGGCTCCCGTGGCCGCCAGCGCGGCAAGGTCACGGTGCATGGCCCCTGCGTAGGTCTCGGACAGCACCACCAGCGCCCGGCCGGCAGCGGCTGCGATCTGGGGCAGCTGACAACTGGCGTCCAAGCGTTGCAGATGGTCCCACCAGTCAGCGGCCTGCGCGCTGGAGGAAGCCACGGAATCTGCATGTCGGGGCAGGAAAGTCGCCGCGTAGGAGGGTGCGAGGCTGGAGACTGGTCGCAGGCCCAGACCGGCCGAGGCCACGTAGAGACGGGGAACAAAACCGGCCCGAGATGCGGCTTTTGTGAGAACTTGGGCGCGCCGCCACTGGTCTCCCTGATACAGGTCCTCCAGCGCGATGCGCGGTCCTGGCGCGGCGTGCAGGCGGCGAGCCCATTCCACGGCCCGCTCCGCGAGGTCCGTCTTGGGCAGGGCGCGGGCCTGCAGTGGGGCCTCGGGGGGCGAGGTCTTCCGGTCCGTGCACGTGACCACGATGGGCAACTCGTTCACTGCGGTTCGACCTCTAGCTTCCGTAACTCGTATCTTGTTGTGGTTACTGTAGCCGGTAGTTAAGACGGTAGTCTGCCACTGCCTCAACGGAGGCAACTGGACCTCAGATAAGGGAGTGACAGCATGGACCGTCCCGCGATCGTGTTGCTGAGCGGCGGCCTGGACTCGACCACGGTGCTGGCCATCGCCAAGGACCAGGGATTCACTCCCTACGCGCTCAGCTTCCGCTACGGGCAGCGGCACTCCATCGAGTTGGAGGCGGCCCAGCGGGTCGCCCAGGCCCAGGGCGTGGCCCGGCACGTCATCGCCGACATCGATCTGCGGGTCTTCGGCGGCTCTGCTCTGACGGCCGACATCGAAGTGCCCAAGCACGAGTCGCTCGCGGACGTGGAAGAGGCGGGGGTACCGATCACCTATGTGCCGGCCCGCAACACGATCTTTTTGTCCTTCGCGCTCGCGTTTGCCGAGACGGTCGGCGCCAGCGACATCTTCACCGGGGTCACGGCCGTGGACTACAGCGGCTACCCCGACTGCCGCCCCGAGTACATGGAGGCGTTCGCCACCATGGCCAACCTGGCGACCAAGGCCGGCGTCGAGGGCACCTCCAAGATCACGCTGCACTCCCCCCTGATCGCTCTCTCCAAGGCCGACATCGTCCGCGAGGGCCTGCGCCTGGGCGTGGACTACTCCCTGACCTCCTCCTGCTACGACCCCGACGAGCAGGGCCGGGCCTGCGGCAAGTGCGACACCTGCCTGCTGCGTCTGAAGGGGTTCGCCGAAGCCGGCGTCACCGACCCCGTCCGGTACCAGAGCGCCTGAGCATGACCTACCTGATCAAGGAAATCTTCTACACGCTGCAGGGCGAAGGCGGCCACGCCGGCCGCCCGGCGGTGTTTTGCCGGTTTTCCCGCTGCAACCTGTGGACCGGCCGTGAACAGGATCGCGCCCGCGCGATCTGCCAGTTCTGCGACACGGATTTCGTGGGCACCGACGGCGAAGGCGGCGGTCGCTTTCGCACCGCCGAGGAGCTGGCCGACGCCGTCGAAGCCGCCTGGCCCACCACCGACCGTGCGCACCGGTTCGTGGTGTGCACCGGCGGAGAGCCCCTGCTGCAGTTGGACGAGGCCGCCATCGAGGCCCTGCACGGCCGCGGCTTCGAGATCGCGGTGGAAACCAACGGCACCCGGCCCGCTCCCCGCGGTATCGACTGGCTGTGTGTGAGCCCGAAGATCGGCTCCACCCTGGTCCTCACCAGCGGCGACGAGCTCAAACTGGTCTACCCGCAGGCCGGTGGCGACCCCGCCCAGTTCGAACATCTCGACTTTCGCCACTTCCGCCTACAGCCGCTGGATGACGCCGACCGCGAGGCCCACACCCGTGCCGCCGTCGAGTACTGCATGAAGAACCCGCGCTGGACGCTCTCCCTCCAGACGCACAAGTATCTGGGAATTCAGTAATGGAAATCTTTCGCGAGTTCACCTTCGAAGCGGCCCACCGCCTGCCGCGCGTGCCCGAGGGTCACAAGTGCGCCCGCCTGCACGGCCACTCCTACAAGGTCACCGTGCACGTGGAGGCACCTGTTGAGCCGGAGGCGGGCTGGGTGATGGACTTCGGCGACATCAAACAGGCTTTTAAGCCCATTGATGCACAACTCGACCATTACTACCTGAACGATATCGAAGGCCTCGACAACCCCACGAGTGAGAACCTGGCCCGCTGGATCTGGGACCGGATGGTCACCGAGCTTCCCGGCCTGTCGGCGATCACCGTGCGCGAGACCTGCACCTCCGGTTGCACCTACCGAGGTGAGTAGCGGCATGCACGACATCCAGAACGAGGCCGACTCCCGCGGCATCGCCATCGACGAAGTAGGGATCAGCGGCTTGCGCTATCCCGTCACGTTCGATGACGGTCACACGTGCCAGCATGGCATCGCCGACATCAGTGTCACCGTCGGCCTGCAGGCCGACCGACGCGGCACCCACATGAGCCGCATGATCGCCCTGGTGCATCAGGAAGTGGCCACCCTCGCCCCGCAGGACTTGCCCATCGCCCTCAAACGAGGGCTCGCCCTGCTCGAAGCCCCCAGCCTGGCCGTGACGTTGTCCCTGCCCATCGCCACGACCGTGACCGCACCCGCCAGTAAGCGGAAGTCGTGGCAAACCCACGACGTCACCATCACCGGTTACATCACCCCCGACACCTGCACCGTCGCCACCACGGTGACCACCGACGTCACCAGTCTGTGCCCGTGCTCCAAGGCCATCTCCGACTACGGCGCCCACAACCAGCGCAGCGAGGTCACCCTCACTGTCACCGGGACCGCCGACGCGCCCTACCCCCTGGCGGTCCACGAAATCGTCGACCTGCTGCGCAGCGTCGGCTCCGCCCCTGTCCTCCCCCTCATCAAGCGGCCCGACGAACGCGTCGTCACCATGCAGGCCTACGACCATCCCGTCTTCGTCGAAGACATCATCCGCGACATAAGCCTTGCATGTCGCGAAAAGGGGCTGAAACATGCGATCCGGGCTAAGAATCTGGAAAGTATTCACAGCCACGACGCCATCGCCAGCCTGACCTACACCGGTTGAATCCCCTCACACGCCCTGGGTCGGAAAGGGGGGTGCCAACCCCTTCCCTACGCTGTGCCTGCGGCGGCAAGGTGCACGGCTTTGCCCGAGCCCGCGGGAAGCGTCCACTGGCGCCTATGCACGCGCCACGTGGGCCCGTACAGCGGGTCGGCGCCCGCGCCGCTGACTAGCGCGTTCGCCATTCAGGGGCCCACCCGAGGCCCTCAGCGCGGCATCGCCTAAACCCACCGGGACCTTACTCGCCCCCGGCAGCAGGCACTTCTCTCAGCACTGCAGCGCGGACCGACGCCTTAAGGATGTTCAGTGTCGTGCGCTGTACTGTCTGCACGTTCGTCCCACCGCCCATCCGCCACTGGAGCCGAGCGCAGCAACCCACCACCGAGAACAGAAAGTAGATCGTGAAGACCCCCGCTCCTGCCGGTATTGCCACAGTCATCGCGTACATCGCCACCATCCCGGCCGCCAACTTGGCCGTCACCCACTTCGGCGCGGTACCGGTCGGCCTCGGTTACGTGGCGCCCGCCGGCGTCTACTTCGTCGGCCTGGCGCTCGTCCTCCGCGACCTTGCACGCGAGGCGACCGGCCGTGGCGCCATCCTCGCCGCCATAGCCATCGGCACCGTCCTCTCCTACCTTCTCGCGGACCCCAGCCCCGCCACTGCCTCAGCGGTTGCCTTCGCCGTCGCCGAAACCATGGACTTCGTCGTCTACGAACCTCTGCGCCGCCGAGGACTTCTGGTTGCGATACTCGCCTCGAACGCCGTCGGGCTTCTCGTCGACAGCCTCCTGTTCCTCCACCTCGCCTTCGGCTCCCTCAATTACCTGCCTGGACAAATCCTCGGCAAAACGTGGATGACCCTCGCGGCCGTCATAGTCCTGGCGCTACTGCGCCGCCGTTACCGCGTTATCGCCTGAAGGTCAGCCTGCCATCCACGCATGGCAGGAAACCGCACCGCAATCGCCTTTGCTCAGGCCTTGGGCAGGACTCAAGCGGCCGCTTGGCGGGGTACGCCCTCAGCACCCCTGTTCGGCGGCGAACTACCGCATCTGGCCACCCGTCAAGTCCACGCACTGCTGGACCCCGGTCTCACCGCCTCGCAACCGTGCCTTCTGGGGGCACCGTCATGCCCTGGAGTGACACGGATTCTGCTTGCCGCCTCTGCCCCGGCACACTGGGTGGAAGCCCAGACGGCCCCTCGAAGCCCGGCCGTAGTCTCTGGCCGCCGACTGCACCCGGTAGACGACGGCCGGGCTACGGAAGGCGGTGGACGGTATTCAACTACGGTCACCGTTCGCGCCACGCGGGTCCGGGACGCATCCGATACGACGTGGGCTCTACCTCGCAGCCTCTTTGACCGTCGTGGACTACCTGTGGACGGGTCGCGCTCCAGTGGCCGATCATCAACCCGTGACCTGCGTAAACGTAGGAGCATGATGCGCCCTCCGGAGCCGTGTGCGCAGGTTCGAATCCTGCCGGGGGCACTCGCCATCTAGCCAGCGCGAAGCAAGCGCTGACCAGGGCGGATGCCGACCGAAGAGGGCGGGAGTCAGTGTCACTGACTCCCGCCCTCTCTCGTTGTCTCTCAGTGTTCGCGACACACCTCCGACACACTCACGACGCAGGGCCCAGCCAGGGACCTACTCGCTCTCGCCGGCGATCGGGTGGGCAGGCAACCGAGGCGGAGTCGCCACCACGGCAGCGACGCCCGCCCGGGCTAGAGCAAGGGGACGAAGCGCAGCACCGCTCAGCGGCCCACCCCGGACGCGCACGTGCCGGACGTCTGCGGCAGAGGCCGCCAGGCACAGCCGCTGGTGAGCGCGTACACCACTGCCGTGCACACGGCCCGCTCGCCACAAGAGCGATCCCACCACCTTGCGTTCGATGGATCAGCGCCCACGACCGGCGTCATGCCGCACGCACATCAAGTCACGTCAGGCAGCCTCTAAGCCTTGAGGGGTGCGGCCGACCTGGCGGCCTGCTCGATCTTCGCGCAGTAGGCCGCACGGGCTTCCTCGTCGATCTGCGTCTCGTGTTCGGCGCGCAGCCCGGTCCGGCCGTCGAGGCCCTCGCGCAGGATGTCGGCGTGCCCGGTATGCCGGACGGATTCGCTGAGGACATGGACCATGACGGCGAACAGGTTCGTGTTGGGATAAGGCTCCGGCCACCACGGCACGTGGCCGGGGGCGTCGAGGGGAAGCTCGTTGATCGTCGCGTCCGAGTGTTCCCATGTGCGCCGGTAGAACCCGATGATCTGATCGCGGGTCTCGTCCTCGGTCGCCCACAGATCGCTGCCGCTGTAGTCCTGCCATCGGGGCAGCGGCTCCGGGGAAGGACGGTCGAAGACCTCGCCGAAGTATCTGGCCTCGACGGTGGCCACGTGTTTGACCAGGCCGAGGAGGTTGGTCCCGGTCGCGGTCAAAGGTCGGCGGGCGTCGTATTCGGACAGGCCGTCGAGTTTCCAGAGCAGCGCCTCGCGGTCCCGCCGCAGTCTCCCGTGCAGGTTGTCTTTGGCGAATTCATCGATCATGCGGCGTGAGCCTGCCATGGGCTGCTCGTGGCCTCAAGATCCCTTACGTGGGGTGCCGCCGCCGGGGTGGCCCAGCTCGACGTCGCGGTGGCCCGTCGACTAACCGCGAACCACGCCCGCACCACGCCCTCACGCTCGCCGGGCCGGTGTCGGAGGGGGCGTTTCGTCTGGCCCCTGCCAACCACCCGGGGCAGGCGGTAAGGCCCGGCGTCCCGCCGTCGGGAAGCCGGGCCTCGCCGGGGCGGCGCGTCAGGCGGGGCGGATGTTCTCCGCCTGCGGGCCCTTCTGGCCCTGGGTGACGTCGAACTCCACCTTCTGCCCCTCCTGCAGCTCGCGATAACCCTGGGCAGCGATGTTGGAGTAGTGGGCGAAGACGTCGGGGCCGCCGCCCTCCTGCTCGATGAAGCCGAAGCCCTTCTCGCTGTTGAACCACTTGACAGTGCCCTTGGCCATGACTGTCTCCTTCGCGGGGAACCGGGCCCGCGCCCTGCGCGCCCAGGAGGTGATCGCCCTGGTCCGGAGAGGCGCTGAAAGCAGGAACGCCCGTGATGGCGATCACGGGCGAACGGGACTTCGGAACCACGACTGCTGGATCTCCACGCTATCCCGGCCTGGCGGCAGCCGCTACTGACAACGCCGGAATGTCAACGCCGGACTGTCAACGCCGGCACATGCATTCCGGCAGCGGCGAATGCCTGACGCAGGTGATCCGGTCATCTGCCACCGCGCTGCTCCCGCCTCGTCGGACACCTCGATCAAGTCGACATTCGCGGTGTGCACCGCCCAAGGGGGAATCTCGTCTCACACATGTGCAGAAGTCGCCGACTGCCGTTTCTGGCGCAACCAGCCCTGGGCGCCCGGTGTCTCAGGAGACGAGTGCGATGCCACGCACACTCATGGGGGAATACGGGGGTATTCGAATGAGTGATCGTCGTTTTGCCGCGCGTGACGCGCGGGTCCGCGCCGCCGAGGCAGCGTTCCAGCGCCACGTACCGGTGCACGCCGCAAACGGGGAGGAGACCGACCACCCCTACGTCGCGAACTACTCCAAGGCGCTACCGCACAACAAGTTCGGCGAGGTCGACCCGGCCGCGTACCACCTGCTGCGCCGGGCGCTGGCCACGGGAAGCTACGAGGACTTCGAGCGGATCCCGCTCGCGGACACCCGCAAACTGACCAACCCGCAGGCCGGGCTGGCCTTCGACACGCAGGGCCCGGACGCCCAGGCGCTGTCCATGCCGCCCGCGCCGCGCATCGACAGCGCGCAGAACTCCGCCGAGGCGGTCGAGCTGTACTGGATGGCGCTGTGCCGGGATGTGCTGTTCACCCGGTTCACCGAGAGCGAGCTGGTCGCCGAGGCGGCCGGTGAACTGAGCGCGCTGGCGGACTTCCGGGCGCCGAAGCTGGACGGTCAGGTCACCCCGCAGACGATCTTCCGGGGGGACACCCGGGGCGATCTGGCCGGGCCGTACCTGTCGCAGTTCCTGCTCAAGGACATCCCGTACGGCACGCTGCTGATCGACCAGCGGCAGGACACCCTCGTCCGCCCCGTGGACCATCTGACCACCTGGGGCGACTGGCTGGAGGTGCAGAACGGCTCCGAACCCGAGCCGGACGAGAGGGACTTCGCCACCCGGCGCTACATCCAGACCCCGCGCGACCTGGCACACTACGTGCACTTCGACGCGCTGTACCAGGCGTACCTCAACGCCGCGCTCATTCTGCTGGGCCTGAACGCACCGGCGGACGCGGGAAATCCGTACAACTTCTCCCGCAACCAGATCGGCTTCGGCACGTACGGCGGCCCGCACCTCCTCTCGCTGGTGACGGAGGTGGCCACCCGCGCGCTGAAGGCGGTGTGGTTCCAGAAGTGGTACGTGCACCGGCGGCTGCGCCCGGAGGAGTTCGGCGGCCGGGTGCACCAGCAGCTGCGCGGGCAGCGCGAGTACCCCATCGACTCCGGCGTGCTGGACTCCGTCGCCGTCAAGCGGGTCTTCGAGAAGCACGGCAGCTACCTGCTGCCGCAGGCGTTCCCCGAGGGCAGCCCGGCCCATCCCTCGTACGGTTCCGGGCATGCCACGGTCGCCGGGGCGTGCGTGACCATCCTCAAGGCATGGTTCGACGAGTCGCACATCCTGGCGGACCCGGTCGTGCCCACCACGGACGGCACGGCACTGGAGCCGTACACCGGCCCGGACGCCGACCGGCTCACCGTCGGCGGCGAGCTCAACAAGGTCGCCGCCAACATCGCCACCGGCCGCAACATGGCGGGCGTGCACTGGCGCACCGACTTCACCCAGGCCGTCCGGCTGGGCGAGGAGATCGCCATCGGCCTCCTGCGTGAGGCCAAGGAGTCCACGTTGGAGGACGCGGTCTTCACCCTCAGCCGCTTCGACGGCACCACCCTCGCCGTCTGACCGCTGCGGATCGGGCGGGCCCTGGTGCCGCGGTTCCCCGCGGCGCCAGGCCGGTCAGCGCAGTGCGGATGTCAGCCGTTTGATCCTGGCGGCTTCTCAGGCTCCCCACGGTCCCCAGTACCGGACCGGGGGCCGAGGTCCTGGCTCTGGATCACCGCGGCGCCCCGGTGCAGCTCGGCGAGGACCGTGCGGACGGCCCTTCGTGCGGTGCGTTCAGGGCGGTGCAGCACGTCGATGTGGCGGTGGGTGTGGACACCGCTGAGCGGTTTGAGGACGACCGCGGGGTGGGGGCGACCGGTCCAGCGGGGCATCAGCGCCAGGCCGCCGCCGGCTGCCACCAGCTCGGCGACCACCGAGAACTCGTTGACGCGGTGGACGATGTCGAGCCGGCGGTTAGCGGCGGTGGCGATGGCCTCGATGGTGGCCATCAGCGGAAATCCGTCGTGCACGGTGATCCAGGGGTGATCGGCCACGTCCTGCGGGGAGAGCCGTGGCCGTGCGGCCAGCGGATGGCCGACGGGTACCGCGATGTCGAGGGGCTCGCGCAACAGCGTGGTGGCGGTCACCGTGCGCGGCCACGCCGGGGCGTGGTCGAGCCGGTGGGCGAGCACGAGATCGTAGCCACGGGTGAGCCGGGGGAAGAGGTTCTGGGCGACGTCCTCGTCGGCGAGCGCCAGCCGCGGGCTGCCCGGCCCGGCGAGTCCGCGCAGCAGCAGGGGGAAGAACGTCGCCGCGCCGCTGTGGAAGGCCGCGACCGACACGACGCCGTCCGGCTGCTCCACGTAGTCGGTGACGGCATGCCGCGCCCGGGCCAGGGCGGTCTCCACCTCGATCGCGGCGTCGGCCAGGGCCTGACCGGCTTCGGTGAGCACCACTCGGCGTCCGGAGCGTTCGGTGAGCGGCACGGGGATCGAACGTTGCAGCAGCCGCAGTTGCTGGGAGATCGCCGAGGGCGTCACCAGCAGGGCCTCGGCGACCGCGCTGACGCTGCCGAGTTCTCTCAGCTCCCGCAGGATCCGCAGCTGTCGTGCATCCACGGGGCTCAGTGTAGGGCTGCTAAAGCATTGTTTCAGAAGTTGGTACTGGGCTTCAGTTTCCTGGCCGTGCACCGTGAGCGCATGCGCGATGCCCGCCGTACCGACCTGGTACTTCTCCTTGTTGCGATCGTCTGGGGTTCCAGCTACCTCTCGGCGAAGACGGCCACCTCCGCCCTGCCGGTCCTCGTGGTGCTGTTCGCCCGGTATGCCATCTCCGCGATCGGCTCCCTCGCCCTGGTTGCCACCCGGGGTGGGCCCCGCCGCTTCACCCGCCGCGAGATCCGGGCCGGGACACTGCTGGGGATAACGCAAGCGGCGGTGCTGGTGCTGGAGACCTACGGGGTGGCGGACACCAGCGCCGCCAACGCGGGCCTGATCATCAGCCTGACCATCGTGCTGACGCCGCTGCTGGACCGTGCCGGTGGCCGCGGCAGGCTGCCCCTGACGTTCTTCGCGGCTGCCGGCTCGTGCGTCGTGGCCGTGGGGTTCCTGCTCTCCGGCACCGGACTGCACGCCGTACGCACCGGTGACCTGCTGATGCTCGCCGCCGCGGTCGTCCGGGCGGGACACGTGGCCCTCGTCGGACGGCTCTCCGTCGGCGGCACCCTGCGCCCCCTGCAGCTGACGACCGTCCAGACCGTCGTCGGCACCGCGCTCTTTCTGGCACCCGTCGCGGCCGACCTGGACGCGTTGGCCCACAGCGATGCCGCCACGTGGGCCCAGCTGGTCTACCTTGCCCTCTTCTGCGGGCTGTTCGCCTTCCTGTCCCAGACGTGGGCGGTGCAGCAGACGTCCGCGAGCCGTGCCAGCCTCCTGCTGGGCACGGAACCGATCTGGGCGGTGGTGGTCGGGATCAGCCTCGGCGGCGAACGGCTCACCTTTCTGGCCGCCCTCGGCGGGGCGCTCATGGTGGCCGGCACGTATTGGGGCCAGGCCATCGAGCGTGCCCACCGCAGCGGCGTCAAGCGGAACACCCCCGCCCTGACGGCAGCCGACGCCGTGCCTCCCGAACCCAGCCCGACGGCGACCTGAGCACGGCCGCCAAGGGTGCCCGAGCCCTACGCACCGGGCTGCCCGGCGCGGGGCTGGCGGCGGGCACCCGGTAGCGGGGGACATTCCGGGTGGCGGGCCAGGTCATTTCACCGCGTTGCCCATGGGCGACGGCCAGTGAAACCCCGCTGAAAGGTCGCTGAACGCGGCCCCCCGCAGACTCCGGGGCATGACGACAACGACCCCCGCATCCGCCATCGCAGCCGCGGGGCTGCGGAAGTCCTTCGGGGACAAGCTGGTCCTCGACGGCATCGACCTGCACGTGCCCGAGGGCACGATCTTCTCGCTGCTCGGCCCGAACGGCGCCGGCAAGACCACCGCCGTCAAGATCCTCTCCACCCTCATCACGGCCGACGCCGGTGACATCCGTGTCGGCGGCCATGATCTCGCCGCCGACCCGCAGGCCGTGCGCGCCGCGATCGGTGTCACCGGACAGTTCTCCGCCGTCGACGGGCTGATCACCGGCGAGGAGAACATGCTTCTCATGGCGGACCTGAACCACCTGTCCAAGCGGGAGGGGCGGCGGGTGGCCGCCGGGCTGCTGGAGCGTTTCGACCTCACCGAGGCCGCCAAGAAGCCCGCCTCCACCTACTCCGGCGGCATGAAGCGGCGCCTCGATCTCGCCATGACCCTGGTCGGGAGCCCGCGCATCATCTTCCTCGACGAGCCGACCACCGGCCTCGACCCGCGCAGCCGCCACAACATGTGGCGGATCATCCGCGAGCTCGTGACGGGCGGCGTCACCGTTTTCCTCACCACGCAGTACCTGGAGGAGGCCGACGAGCTCGCCGACCGGATCGCGGTGCTCCACGACGGGAAGATCGCCGCCGAGGGCACCGCCGAGGAGCTGAAGCGGCTCGTCCCGGGCGGACACGTCCGGCTCCGCTTCACCGACCCGGCCGCGTACCAGCGCGCCGCCGTCGAGCTGCGCGAGGTCACCGGGGACGACGAGGCGCTGGCGCTGCAGATCCCCAGCGGCGGCAGCCAGCGCGAGCTGCGCTCCATCCTCGACTGGCTGGATTCGGCAGGCATCGAGGCGGACGAGCTGACCGTGCACACCCCCGACCTCGACGACGTGTTCTTCGCCCTGACCAGCCCCGCCAACGTCCCCAACCAGCCGAACGAGCCGAACCAGCCGAACCAGACCGAGGAGAAGGTCCGATGAGCACTCCCCCGGCTCCCGCCCGCCCCACCCGCATCTCCCTCGCCGTCCGCGACTCGAACACGATGCTGCGCCGCAATCTGCTGCACGCGTGGCGCTACCCGTCCGGGACCCTGAACCTGCTGCTCACGCCGATCATGATGCTGCTGCTCTTCGTCTACATCTTCGGCGACGTGATGAGCGCGGGCATCGGTGGCGGCGGCGCGGACCGCTCCGAGTACATCGCCTATGTCGTCCCGGGCATCCTGCTGATGACCATCGGCAGCACCGTGATCGGGGCTGCCGTGTACGTCTCCATGGACATGACCGAGGGCCTCATCGCCCGCTTCCGCACGATGGCGGTCTACCGCGGTTCGGTGCTGGTCGGGCACGTCGTCGGCAGCGTGCTGCAGTCGGTCGCCAGTGTGGTCCTCGTCGGTGCCGTCGGCGTGGCCATCGGCTTCCGGTCCACGGACGCCACGGCCCTGGAGTGGCTGGCGGCGTTCGGGCTGATCGCGCTGTTCGCCCTGGCGCTCACCTGGATCGCTGTCGGGATGGGCATGGCCAGCCCCAACCCCGAGGCGGCCAGCAACATGGCCATGCCGCTGATCCTCCTGCCGCTCATCTCCAGCGCCTTCATCCCGGCCGACACGATGCCGGGCTGGTTCCAGCCGATCGCCGAGTACCAGCCGTTCACCCCGGCCATCGAGACCCTGCGCGGCCTGCTGCTCGGCACCGAGATCGGCCACAACGGGTGGATCGCGATCGCCTGGTGCGTCGGCCTGACCGCGCTCGGCTACCGCTGGTCGACGGCGCAGTTCAACCGCGACCCGGAATGAGTGTGCGGGCCGCCTCCATCAGCCCGTCCCGCCCCAGGGCGGCGTACTCCGACACCGCGTCGGCGTACGCCGCCCCGCCGGGCTCCTCGGCGGCCCGCCGGGCACGGTCGGCGGACATCGTGGGGAAGGTCTGCGGCACGTACATCCGCTCCGCCAGCGCCAGCAGCCGCACCGCCGAGGTGTCGCCCGCGGCGAGCCGGGCCAGGCCGAGGGCCAGCACGTCGGTGCCGGACACCGGGATCTCCCCCACCGGGTGGGAGCCGTCGGCGAGCAGCGTACGCAGCCGGCCCTCCAACTCGGCCACCAGGCCGGCGACCGGCTCCAGCCGCCCGGCGTACGCGTGCGCGGCCACCGCGTAGGCCTCGATCGCCCGCGCCCACGCGTCCATGGCCGGGTCGACGGGCGGCGAGTCGTGCCACCGCAGCCGCTGAACGGCCGTCCGCCACCGCTTGAGACCCAGCTCGGTCAGCCCGCGGGCCAGCGCGATCTCGGCCCAGGCGGCCAGGTCGGTCGCGACGGCCGAGGTCTGTTCCGTCGGCTGGCTCCGCTCCACGCGCCGCAGCCACTCCTCGGCCTCGTCCGGCTCACCGCGCTGCAGGCAGGCCAGTGCCAGACCGCGGTGCAGGCCCGTCGTGGGCGACTGGTCACTCAGGTGCTCCAAGGCCTCCAGCGCCGCCAGCAGGTGCCGGTACGCCTCCTCGCCGAGACCGGCGTCCGCGCACAGCTCGCCGCAGCGGGAGTGGCCGAGCAGCTTGAGCGACGGGTGGGGCACGGCGTCGACCGCGGCGAGCAGCCGGCGGGCGGAGGACAGCGCACGCTCCGGCTGGTGCTCGTGCTCCCAGAGATAGCTGGCCGCGCACTCGGCGACGCCCGCCACCAAGGGCGCGTCGCTCGCGCACAGTTCGTGCAGCGCCTCGTAACCGGGCGGGCGCATGTCCGGAAGGGAGCACAGCACGACGGCGAGCGCTCTCAGCAGCGTGTCCGGCTCCGCGGGCGGCAGCCGGCGCAGGGTGACGAGATGGCGCAGCCGGGGCGAGCCGTATCCGAGGAACGGGGCGGCGGTGCAGACGGCGCAGAGGGTGCGGGTGACCTCGGCGTACCGGGCCTCGGGGCGGTAGTGCGACAGCGGCGCCGCGGTGTCGGCGGCCAGGGTCAGGACCCGGTGGAAGCTCGTCGCGTCTATGAACCAGGTGCAGGCCAGCACCGCGCCGGCCGCCGCGGTGGTGGCGTGGTCCTGGCGGGCGAGGGCACACCGCAGGGCGAGCACCAGGTTGTCCTGCTCCGCGCGCAGCCGCGCCCAGTGCCGCATCGGCTCGGGGCCGACCATCGCGTCGTGGTTGGCCAGTCCGAAGTCCCGTGCCCAGCCGAGGAACCGGTCGGTGACCGACTCCTCCTCCCCGGCCGCCGTGCGCCGGGCCGCGCTGAACTCCCGCACCGTCTCCAGCATGCGGAAGCGGATCCCGGCCGCGGTGTCGCCGGCCTTCAGCAGCGACTGGTCCACCAACTGCTCCAGCAGGTACAGCGTGTCACCGCCGTCACCCAGCAGCCGTTCCGCCGCCTCTTCGGTGAAGCCGCCGGGGAAGACCGACAGCGCCCGCAGCGCCGCACGCGCGTCGTCGTCCAGCAGATTCCAGCTCCACTCCACGACCGCGTGCATCGTGCGGTGCCGCTCGGGTGCGTCCCGGGCCCCGCCGCGCAACAGCGCGAACCGGTCGCCGAGTCGGCGGGCCATCTCGGGTACGGACAGCACCCGTACCCGCGCCGCCGCCAACTCCACGGCGAGCGGCAGCCCGTCCAGATGCCGGCACAGCTTCGCCACCGCGTCGGGCGGCAGCTCGACATCGTGGCGCGAGGCCCGGGCCCGCTGCTCGAACAGCTCGATCGAGGTGGCCAGGCTCAGCTGCGGCAGCTGGTACACCGCTTCCGAGCTCAGCCCCAGCGGGGCCCTGCTGGTGACCAGGACCCGCAGGTCCCGGGACCTCGCCACCAGCTCCCGTACCAGGTCGGCGGCGCCCCGGAGGACCTGCTCGCAGTTGTCCAGCACCAGTAGCGCGGGTCCGGCGCCGAGCGCGGCGACGATTCCGGCGGGCACATCCGCCCCGCCGCCGTACGCCCCGACGCCCCCGCGCGGCGCCTCCCCACCGCCGAGCGCCGACGCCACCTCGCCGGCCACGTCCGCGTCCGTACCGACTCCGGCCAGCGAGACGAAGTGCACCACCCGCTGTTCCGCCTGGCGGCTGACGGCGTACGCGAGCCGCGTCTTGCCGAGACCGCCGGGTCCCACGATCGAGACCAGCCGCGAGGAGCGCAACGACCCGGCCACCGCCGCGAGATCCTCGTCCCGCCCCAGCAGCGGATTCGGATCGTGCGGCACCCCGTACCGGGCCACGGGAGTCCCACCCCGCAGCAGCTCCTGATGCACGGCCTTGAGCCCGGCGCCCGGGTCGGTGCCGAGAGCGTCGCGGAGCTCGCGCCGGTACGCGTCATAGCGGGCGAGCGCCGCCGACGGTCCGGCCGTGGCCGCCTCGGCGCGCAGCAGCTCGGCCAGCACTTCCTCGTCGCGCGGCGCCCCGGCGAAGACCTCGGTCAGCGGTGCCACGGCCTCGGCCCGCCGCCCCAGCCGGGCGAGCGCGAGCGCGCGGGAGCGTACGAGGGAGTCGTGGAGCGGTGCCCGCTCGGCCCGCAGCTCCGCCACCGGGTCGCCCGGCGCGGCGTCGGCGTCCGGGGCCGCGTCCCAGAAGGCGAGGCCCTCCTCCGCGCTCGCCAGGGCGGCGGCATGATCCCCGGCCCGGGCGTGCCGGGCGCCGGCCTCGGCGCACCGCACCACCGCCGAACTGTCGACCTGCTCCTCACCCAGCGCCAGCCGGTAGCCGGTCGGGGTGCTGACGACGACGTCGGCCCCGAGTTGGGAGCGGGTCCGGGAGACCAGGATCCGCAGCGCGTTGGCCGGGTTGGCCGGCAGCTCGTCCCGCCACAGCCCGTCCACCAGCCGCGCGGTGCTGCAACCGGAGCGCAACTCGCCTGCGAGGAGCGCGAGCAGCCCGCGCAGTCGGGGCGCGGTGATCTCCCGGCCGCGGTAGGCCACACGCGACAGGAAGGTCAACTCGGTCTTCACGCGGTCAGGTTATCGAGCTGTTCCGTGCGTTCGGGGGGGGCGTTCGTTCCGCGCGGGCCGCTACGCGTACCTCATGGCTGGGATCACACCGTCCAGTGTTCCCGACGAAGGATTCCGCTCGCCCGATTCCGCCGGCTTCCGGGTCCCGGCGGGCCGCTCAAGGCCGGCGATGGCCCCGGCTCTTCGTGTAGTGGCGGCGTGCGGCCGTCGCCAGGAGGGCCGTGCCCGCGCAGCCGACCAGGAGGGTGCCCCATTCGGGGATGTGGGCTGCTCGGAGGAGGCCTGCGACGCCGAAGCTCGTGTTCCAGCCGGCCTCTGTGATGGCGGAACCGAAGCCCTGGATGGCCAGAATGGCGCCGAAGAGCCAGAGCAGGCCCTGGCCTGAGTGGGTGTCCGAGGTCTTGAGCTGCTGTTTCGGCATGGCGAGGCCCTCCGCCAGGTCGTTCCGATGCGGTCGCATCACATCGTGCCGGGTCGGCGGATATGATGCAAGCGCATCGGAAAGAGAGGGGGAGGAGCGAAGCGTGCCCAGGCAGGTCGATTACGAGGAGCGGCGGCTGCGGATCGCGGAGGCGGTGTGCGCCCTGATCGCGCGTTCCGGGATGGAGGCCGTCAGCCTGCGGGACGTCGCCGCCGAGGCGGACGTGTCCATGGGGGCCGTGCAGCGGTGCTTCCGCACCAAGGAGGACATGCTGCTCTTCGCGCTGGAGCACATCTCACAACGCGTCAGCGAGCGCGCCAACCAGCGCATCGCCGCGACCTCCACCCCCCAGTCCGCGTCCACCCTGCTGTCGCACACGCTGGCCGAACTCGCCCTGCTGGACGAGGAGTCGAGGGCTCAGGCGCATGTGTGGCTGGCCTTCGTCAGCCACGCTCCCGCCAGCGAGAGGCTCGCCGCCGTCCTGCATGAGGCCTACGGCAAGCTCCATGATCTGGTCGTGTGGCTGATCCGATACGGCCAGGACACCGAGGAGATCCCGCCGCACCTCGACGCCGCCCAGGAGGCGCATACGCTCCTCGCCGTCGCCGACGGCCTCACCGTGCACGTCCTCGCGGGGCATCACTCGCCGGAGACGGCCTCGGCCGTTCTTCAGCGCCACGTCGATCACCTCGTGCAGTGAGCGACCCTTGAGGTGTTTCAGCACTTTCGCCCCATACGCACCATTGTTCTACGGTGGATAGGAACGACGCTGCTCATACCCCGCACCGATCAACGAGGTGACGGTCATGACGGAGACCACACAGCGCAGAAACACCGCAACTGGGACGGGAAGGCAGGAGGGGGGCACGACACAGCAGGGCCGCCGAGGAGACAGCGCCGCTCCCCCGGAGGCACGGGGAAGCACCGCTGTCGCGGACGTGGTCGTGGCGAAGATCGCGGGCATGGCGGCCCGGGAGATCCCGGAGATCCACAACCTCGGCGGAGGCATGTCCAGGGCCTTCGGGGCCGTGCGCCAGCGCGTGCCCGGTGGGGGCAGTGGGGTCACCCAGGGGGTGAAGGTGGAGGTCGGTGAGCGCCAGGCCGCCGTCGATCTCGACGTGGTCGTCGAGTACGGCGCCGCCATCGCCGACACCGCCGCGGACGTCCGGACCAACGTCATCAACGCGGTGGAGCGGATGACCGGGCTGGAGGTCGTCGAGGTCAACATCGCCGTCGACGATGTCCATCTGCCGGACGAGGAAGAGGACGAGGGCGAGTCCGGGCAGGAGGGGCGGCGCGTGGCCTGAGGCTTCAGGCCATGTGGGCGGCGGGGGTGTGAGCACGGCATTTCCGTCGGGCGGCTTTGCAGCACGGACTGTGTCACGGGACCCCCGCCAGCCGCAGCAGTGCCGTCGTGCCCGCCGCCGCCAGTACGACCGCGAGGAACGGGGCCCTGCGCCAGGCGAGCACCCCGCCGGTCAGGACCCCGAGCGGTCGGGCGGGGCCGGTGAAGACGTGGTCCTCGGTGAGGGCGGACGTGGCGGCCAGGGCGGCGAGCAGGAGGACCGCCGAGATCTCCAGCAGTTCGTCGGTGCGCTCCGGGAGCGTGAATCTCGCGCGCAGGGCCGGCCCGGAGAGGCGGAGCAGGAAGGTCCCGGCCGCCAGGGCGAGCATCGCCGCCAGTGTCGGCGGGAGGGGTATGGCGATGTCGCTCACCGTGCGGCCTTCTTCCTCGTCCTGACGGGGAACAGGGGCAGGGCGGCCAGGGCCAGCAGGACCGGCAGGCCCGCGGGGAGGAACGGGGTGCCGGCCAGGGCCAGGGCCGCGGCGGCCAAGGCGGTGCGCCGCACAAGCCTGTCCTTCAGCGTGGGCAGGATCAGTGCCAGGATCACGGCGGGGAACATGGCGTCCAGGCCGAGGGCGTCGGTGTCCCGCACGACGCCGCCGAGCAGGGCGCCCAGCGCGGCACCGAGGGGCCAGCAGATCAGGATGCCCAGGCCGCACAGCCAGTAGGCGGCCCGCTTGCGCTCCGGCTCGTCCTGGGCGAGGGCGAAGACGACCGTCTCGTCGTTCATGAGATGCGTGCCGAGCACTCCCCGCCAGCCCCGTCCGAGGACGTCGGATACCGCCAGACCGAACGGCAGATGGCGCGCGTTGACCAGCAGCCCGGCCAGCAGCGCCGCGATCGGGCTGCCGTCGGCGGCGATGATCCCGACGAACAGGAACTCGGACGAGGCGGCGAGGACGAGCACCCCCATCAGGACCGGGAACCACCGGGCGAACCCGGACGTGACCGCGACGGCGCCGTAGGACAGGCCGATCACCCCCACTGCCAGGCAGACCAGCACGATGTCGCGGAGCAGTGAGCCGTCCAGGGTTCTCCAGAACGAACGCATGATTTTTATAGTGAACATGGCTTACGATGTTCGTCAAGACGAACGAGAGACCGCTGGAGCGAACAACCCCATGCCCGACACCGGCCCCGCCCCCAAGCCCCCGATCGAAGTGATCGCCGCGTCGCTGCGGGCGGAACGCGTCCGGGCCGGACTGTCCCTCACCGAGGTCGCCCGCCGGGCCGGGCTCGCCAAGTCCACGCTCTCCCAACTGGAGTCGGGCACCGGGAATCCGAGCCTGGAGACGCTGTGGGCGCTGTGCGTGGCCCTGGAGATTCCCTTCTCGCGGCTTGTTGCCGTGTCGCGGCCGCAGGTGCAGGTGATCCGGGCGGGACAAGGGCCGGCCGTCGGGTCCGAGCAGAGCGACTACCGGGCCACGCTCCTCGCCGCCTCACCGCCCGGGGCCCGGCGGGACGTCTACGGCGTCGCCGCCGAGCCCGGGCCGCAGCGCTCCTCGGCGCCGCACCCGCCCGGAGTCGTCGAGCATGTCGTGATCAGCTCGGGCCGGGCCCTGGTGGGCATCGCCGACGAACCGGTGGAACTCCACCCGGGCGACTACATCTGCTACCCGGCCGATGTCGCGCATGTCTTCCAGGCGCTGGAGCCCGGCACTCGTGCGGTGCTCGTCTCCGAGCACCACTGAGCGCACACGTCCTGTGAGCGCTTCCGGGCAGACGCGGTGCCCGCTCCGTCAGTATTGTCAACGGCTCGCTGCGCTACTCGATGGGGCCCCTGCAACGCGGCCCGCCGACCGGCTCGCCGGGGCCGGGCCGCCCCGGCCGGGCATCACGTACGCGCCGCGAGGGCGCGGCCGGCGCTCCGGGCCAATACGGTTCAGGCCGGGCGTTTGCGGGAGGTCGTCTTCTTCGTGGTCGTCTTCTTCGCGGTGCTCTTCGACGCCGTCTTCTTCGTGCCCTGGCCGGACTTGGCAGTCGACTTCTTCGCGGATGCCGTGGTCTTCTTGGCCGCCGTCTTCTTCGCGGTGGACGCCGACTTCTTGCCGCCGGTCTGCTTGGGCGCCGCGCGGGCCGTCTCCCGCTGCGGGAGCGACTTGACCTCGGCGTGCTCGCCGGCCTCCTCGCCCCGGGACTCGCGGGCCGCGCGGACGCTGTTCTCCAGGGCGGCCATGAGGTCGAGGACCTTGCCGCCCGCGGCCGGCTCGGGGGCCTGCGGCAGGGCCTCCCCGGCGGCCTTCGCGGCGATGACCTCCTCCACGGCCTCGCGGTACTCGTCGTGCAGGTCCTCCAGGTCGACCTCGCCCAGGGTGTCCATCAGGGCGTCGGCCAGGTCCAGTTCCTTGTCCCGGACCGTGACGTTCGTGTCGGGGGCCACGCCCTCGGGGGCGCGGACCTCGTCCGGCCACAGCAGGCCGTGCATGGCGATGGCGTCGCCGACCACCCGGAGCATGCCGAGGCGTTCCCGGCCCCGCAGGGCGAACTTCGCGATCGCCACCTTGTTGCTGCGCTTCAGCGCCTCCCGCAGCAGGGTGTACGGCTTCGCCGCCGGGGCGCCGCTCGCCTGGAGGTAGTACGCGGCGTCCATCTGGAGCGGATCGATCCGGTCGGCCGGGACGAAGGCGACGATCTCGATCGTCTTGGCCGTCGGGATCGGCAGGCTGGACAGGTCCTCCTCGCTGATCGGGATGATCGTGCCGTCGGCGTCCTCGTAGCCCTTGCCGATCTCCCCCTGGGTGACCTCGCGGTCCTCCAGCTCACAGAACTTGCGATAGCGGATGCGGCCGCCGTCCTCGGTGTGGATCTGGCGGAAGGAGATCGAGTGGCTCTCGGTGGCGTTCACCAGCTTGATCGGAATGCTGACCAGGCCGAAGGAGATGGCGCCGTTCCATATGGATCTCACGTGCAGCACCCTTCCGGTCACTCTAGGGAGTGTTTGTCACGATTCGCGTGAGATTCTTATCGTATGGCGCCTATCACAGAGGTGGAGGGGCGACGGCTCCCGCTCAGCAATCTGGACAAGGTGCTGTATCCCGCCACCGGCTTCACCAAGGGCGAGGTCCTGCACTACTACGCGACCGTCGCCGAGGTCCTGCTGCCCCATCTGCGCGACCGGGCGGTGTCCTTCCTGCGGTATCCGGACGGTCCTGACGGGCAGGTGTTCTTCACGAAGAACGTCCCGCCGGGTACGCCCGACTGGGTCACCACCGCCGAGGTGCCACGGGTCGAGGGGCCCTCCCGGATGGTCCTGGTGCAGGACCTGCCGAGCCTGATGTGGGCGGCCAACCTCGTCACGGAGTTCCACACCCACCAGTGGCTCGTCGGCACGCCGGAGGAGGCCGACCGGATCGTCTTCGACCTCGACCCGGGGGCGCCCGCGAGCATCGTGCAGTGCTGTGAGGTCGCGCTGTGGCTGCGGGAACGGCTCGCGGCGGACGGCATCGAGACCTACGCCAAGACCTCCGGCTCCAAGGGGCTGCACCTGCTCGCCGCCGTGCGCGGGGCGTCCTCCGAGCGGGTGTCCGAGTACGCCAAGGAACTGGCCGTCGAGGCGGAGAAGGCCATGCCCCGGCTCGCGCTGCACCGGATGACCAGGAACCTGCGCCCCGGGAAGGTCTTCGTCGACTGGAGCCAGAACGCCGCGCGCAAGACCACGGCGACCCCCTACACCCTCCGGGCCCGCCCCGAGCCGACCGTCTCGGCGCCCGTGACCTGGGAGGAGGTCGAGGAGTGCGGCTCGCCCGGCCGGCTGGACTTCCACGCCACCGACATCGCGGCCCGGGTGCAGGACTACGGCGATCTGCTCGCCCCGCTCCTCGACCCGGACAGCGCGGGCCGGCTGCCCTAGCGACGGGGCTCGGCGCGCGCTCAGGAGCTACGGGCACTGCCCGCCCGCAGCGGCCACGGCGCTCGGCATGCCCGCAGCAGCAGCACGGGTCCCGCACGCCCTCAGCCAGGGACCTGGCGGCACGCCCTCACACCCGTGTCCAGGTGTTCCGGTCCCGTGCCATCGCGTGCAGGGCCTCCACGTCCGCCGGCTTCAGGACACCGCCCTGGCGGGCCAGGGTCTGCACCTCCAGGTCCGTGACGACGCGGACCTCGCGCGGTCCGGTTGGGACCGACACGGCCGTCGGGCCGACCAGGGCGAGGACGGGGCGGACCTCCGCCGTCAGGGCGTAGGAGGCGCGGTCGGCGTCGGCGCGGACGCGGCGGAGCAGGGCGGTCGGTTCACGGCGGCCCACGGTGACCACGGGGTCGGCGACCGTCACCCGCTGCTTGCGCGCGTACAGGGTGTGCAGGGCGTACAGCCCGCCGGGGCCGATCAGCAGGTGGTGGATGCGGCTGCCGCCGGGAAGCGGGACGGAGTGCACGGTGTGCCAGCCCGCGCCGTCCAGGCGGTCCAGGGCGTCCCCGACCGTCTGCTCCGCCTCCAGGGCCCGGCGGCGCGGGTCGGGGCGCAGCCGGCGAGCGGGGCCGGGGTCGCGGTCGAGGGCGACGAGGAGGGCCTCGCCCGGACGGTTGGGGGCCAGGTCGTCGTCGGGGTGCAGGGTCAGACGGGCGAGCTCGGCGGGGGTCGGCACCGGGGGCGGCCCCACCGCCACCGGGCCGGTGATGAAGGGCCCGAGGGCCCGGAGCACGTCGTCCTCACGGTCCTCGCCCAGCAGGTTGACCCGGCCCGCCTCACGGTCGTACCAGGCGATGTTCCTGCCGTCCGGGAGGCAGACGTACAGCCGTTCCTGACCGTGCCGCCAGGTCGGTATGACGCGCAGTCCGTCCATGCACCATCACCCCAGACCATGGGAACAGGCGGGGTGCTGCGGGGGCAAGAACCCGGTTACCTTGAGAGGAGCCGGGCCCGCCGGGCAGGCCCCTCGGGCGGTGATGCAGGGGAGGCGCCGTTGCGTACCCGCAGGAAACCGGATGTGCCGGCTCCGGAGCGTCCCTGGAACGAGGTCGTCCCCGGGTTGTGGATGGGCGGCCATGAGTACGCCGGGGCCTCGGGGCATCCGGAGTTCGCCGTCGTACGGGACGAGTTCGACCTTGTGCAGACGCTGCTGCGGCTGCCGGGGCACGGGCCCGATCCGGACGTCCCGCACCACGTCTGGCCCATCCCCGACGGGCCGCTCGACGGGACGCAGCTCGCCGGCGTGATCCGGCTGGCCGAGGCCGCCTGCGAGGCGCTGGACGAGGGCCGCACGGTCCTCGTCCGCTGTTACCACGGGTACAACCGCTCCGGCCTCGTCGTCGCGCATGCGCTGATGCGGCGGGGGAACTCCGCCGACGCGGCGATCCGGCTGATCCGGGACCGCCGTTCGCCGTGGGCGCTGCACAACGAACTGTTCGTCGAGTACCTGCGGGCCGGGCTGGCGACGGCCCGGCTGCTGGAGGAGCTGACCGAGTAGGGCGGCGAACGGACTCCCTCGCGCGCAAATGGGACTTCCTTGCGAATAAGGTGTACGGGGCCGGCGGTCGGTCCGAGCCGTGTGATCATCCTCGAACCACAGGAGTGCAGTGCCCGTCAGCCGCGTCCGCAGCCTTCCCGGCCGCCTCCGAACCCGCCGCCGCAAGCCTGGAAGGGTCGCCCGGTGTGCAGCCGGCGTCGCACTCCTGCTCGCGGGCGCCGTGGGCTGCGGGGACGCCGGGGGGCTGGAGGGGGCCGGGGCGACGCCGACGGCCGTCGGGCCGGCTCGGCTGTGGCCCGAGCTGACGCCGGCGTCCAGTCCGGCCTTCGAGATCGGCGAGGTGAACACCGAGGTGGTCAAGGGCGTCAAGGTGCCCGGCGACGACATCCGCCGGGTGGACCCGGTCGGGGTCGTCCGGGCCGAGATCGCCGCGAGCCCGGGCGACTACGCCGGCGACAAGGCGCCCTACCGCGACACGAACCGCCGGATGGCCGACTGCGGCAAGGGCCCGGAGCGCGGACGGTGCCCGGTGCTCAGGCCGTACTACCGGGACCTGACCGGTGACGGGCGTGACGACCTGACGCTGGGCTTCCGGCTGCTGCCCGGCAAGACCACCGCGGTGCGCGTCTACACCGTGGAGAAGCACCGGCTGACGCAGGTGATGGCCTGGGAGGACGCGCTCAGCGGCGTCGAGCTGGCGGGGCGTTCCCTCGTCATCCGTTCGCCGTCCGAGGTGGCGGGCTACGAGTACCGCCTCCAGTGGACCTGGGACCGGGACCAGCGGGCCATGCTCCTCACCCAGGACGAGATGCTGCGCACCGGACCGCGGACGCACTCCCGGCACCCCTCCGCCACGCCCTCCGGCTCCCCGTCCGTCTCCCCCACCGTCTCCCCCTCGGCGAGCACCGGATGAGACCCGCGCTCCCCCAGTGGTCCGGGACGCTCGCCGCGAAGGCCGCCGCCTTCATCACCGTGATGTGCTGCGCGCTGGCCGCCCTGCTCGGCGTCCTGGTGCACGTACAGGTGACGAACCAGACCGTCGGCCAGGCCCGCGACCAGGCGTTGCAGCGGCTGACGCAGGCGGCGGAGCGGTACGAGGCCGGGGACGCGCTCAAGCGTGGCGGCGGCGTGGATCCCCCGGGTCTGCCCCCGCCGCTGCGGAACCTGGCGGTCTCCGGCGACCGCGGCACCATGGTCGCCGACTTCGAGGGGCGCCCCACGATGTGGGCGGCCGGGCCCGCCGACGGCGACCGGGCCCTGGCCGTGGCGGTCGACTACTCCCAGCAGGCCCGCACCATCGCGGGCCTGGACCGGGCGATCCTGTGGTCGTCGGGGCTGGCGATCGGGGCGACGCTGCTGGTCGGGGCGTTCGCGGTGACGCGGGTGACGCGGCGGCTGCACACCACGGCGCTGGTGGCCCGGCGGATCAGCGCGGGCGACCTGGACGCGCGCGTGAACGACCCCCGTACGGACCCCCGGACGAAGGCCCCGGCGCGCCCGCAGGACGAGGTGGCCGCGGTCGCCGCCGCGCTGGACTCCATGGCGTCGTCGCTGCAGGGCAAGCTGCTCGCCGAGCAGCGGTTCACCGCGGACGTGGCACACGAGCTGCGCACGCCGCTCACCGGGCTGCACGCAGCGGCCGAACTGCTGCCGCCGGGCCGCCCGACCGAGCTGGTGCGGGACCGGGTGGCGGCCCTGCGCACCCTCACCGAGGACCTGCTGGAGATCTCCCGGCTGGACACCGGCCGGGAGCGGCTGGAGCTGGACACCGAGCAGTTGGGGCCGCTGGCCGAGCGGGTGGTGCGGGGCGCGGGGAGCGACACGGAGGTCCGGGTCGTACGGGATGTGGCCGTGGAGACGGACCGGCGGCGGCTGGAGCGGGTGCTGGGCAATCTCGTGGCGAACGCGCACAAGCACGGGCGGGGGCCGGTCGTCGTGACCGTGGACGGGCCGGTGGTCACCGTCCGGGACCACGGGGACGGTTTTCCGGAGTACCTGGTGGTGCACGGGCCGCAGCGGTTCCGTACGGAGGGCGGTGCCAAGGGGCACGGCCTGGGGCTGACGATCGCGCTGGGGCAGGCCGAGGTGCTGGGGGCCCGGCTGGAGTTCGCGAATGCGGCGGACGGTGGTGCAGTGGCGACGCTCAGGGTGCCGACGGAGTGAGGGCTCGGGGCTGCGGGTCGTGGTCCGTCCACGGGTCGTTCGTGGTTGTTCGTGCGGTTGCCCGCGTCCCTTCAGGGCGCTCCCCCTATGGCCCACTGTGACGGGCGGGGGCCATCGGGCGCTCCTAATGTGGCGGTTAGTCAGCTTTGACACTCCTGCTCCACATGGAGGTAACCCCCATGCGCCTGCGCTCCTCACTCACCAGCCGCCTCTCCATAGCAGCCGCCGCGGGCATCCTCGCGGCCACGGCAGCCGTCACCCCCGCCGTCGCGGACGACGACTGGGGCGCAGGGGGCGACCAGTCCAGCGGAAACGACTGGAACTCGGGCGGCAACGGCAACAACGACTGGAACGGCGGCGGCAACGGCGACCACCACCACCGCGACCCACGCACCACCCGGGGCGTCGTCACGGCGAACACCCTGGCGCTGCGCAGCGCGCCCAACCGCGGCTCACAGATCATCCGGTTCGCCCACCGAGGCGACGTCGTCTCCATCTTCTGCAAGTGGGAAGGCGAGAGCGTGCAGGGCAATCCCACCTGGTACCTCCTGACGGACGGCACCTGGGCCTGGGGCTCGGCCCGCTTCATCGACCCCATCGACCGCAAGCCACGCCGGTGCTGACTATCGGGCAATCAGAAGCACACCACACGCCTCATTTGGTTAGATTCCGGACATGAGCAAGGCCGGAATCATCGTGGCGACGGCGGACCCGCCCGCACCCGCCGTCCGCCGCCTCCCCCGGCGCCGTGGCATCGAGCTCGCCCTCATCGTCCTGGCCGTACTGCTGTCCGTGTACGGCTACTGCGCCGTGGGCCTCGCCCAGCACGACGCCCTCCCGCCCGGTGCGGCCGGCTACGGCGCCGGGCTCGGCGTGCTCGCGCTGCTGGCGCATCTCGCCGTGCGCCTGCGGGCCCCGCACGCCGACCCGCTCCTCCTGCCCATCGGCGTGCTGCTCAACGGGCTCGGCCTGGTGCTCATCTACCGGCTCGACCTGGAGACCCCGGGCGACCGGGCGGCGCCGGCCCAGCTGATCTGGTCGACGCTGGGCGTGGCGCTGTTCATCCTGGTCGTCCTCCTGCTGCGGGACCACCGGGTGCTCCAGCGCTACACGTACGTCTGTGTCGTGGCCGCGCTGGTGCTGCTCACGCTGCCGATCCTGTTCCCGGCGGTGAACGGCGCCCGCATCTGGATCCGGATCGCCGGGTTCTCCATCCAGCCGGGCGAGTTCGCGAAGGTGCTGCTGGCGGTGTTCTTCGCCGCGTATCTGGCCGCGAACCGCAACGCCCTCGCCTACACCGGCCGGCACGTCTGGAAGCTCCAGTTGCCCACCGGCCGGGTCCTCGGCCCGATCGTCGCCGTCTGGCTGGTGAGCGTCGGCGTCCTGGTCCTGGAACGGGACCTCGGGACCTCGCTGCTCTTCTTCGGCCTGTTCGTCGTCCTGCTCTACGTCGCCACCGGCCGCACCGGCTGGATCGCGGTCGGTCTGCTGCTGGCCGCGCTGGGGGCGGTCGCCGTCGGCCGGCTGGAGCCGCACGTGCACAGCAGGATCGAGACGTGGCTGCACCCGTTCGCCTCGATCGAGGCGGGCGAGGGCCCCAACCAGCTGGCCCAGTCCCTGTTCGCCTTCGCGGAGGGCGGCGTGCTCGGCACCGGTCTCGGGCTCGGTCACTCGGTCCTCATCGGATTCGCCGTGAAGTCGGACTTCATCCTGGCCACGGCGGGCGAGGAGCTCGGCCTGGCGGGCCTGTCCGCGATCTTCCTCCTCTACGGCCTGCTGGTGGAGCGCGGCTACCGGGCCGGCCTCGCCCTGCGCGAGCCCTTCGGGCGGCTGCTCGCCGTCGGCCTCGCCTCGCTGGTGGCGCTCCAGGTGTTCGTGATCGCGGGCGGGGTGACCGGCCTGATCCCGCTGACCGGCATGGCGATGCCGTTCCTGGCACAGGGCGGCTCGTCGGTGGTGACCAACTGGTCGATCGTGGCACTGCTGGTGCGGGTCAGCGACTCGGCACGCCGTCAGCACGACGGGCCGGACACCCGGTGACGCGGCACATCCGGCACGCCGGCGTCTTCTGCGCCCTGCTGCTGGTGGCGCTGCTGCTGAACGCCGCCCGCGTCCAGGTCGTCCAGGCCCCGGCGTACGACGGGAACCCCGCCAATCGCCGCCCGGAGATCTTCCGTTACGGGCAGCCGCGCGGCGACATCCTGGTCGACGGCCGGCCCGTCACCGGCTCGAAGGACACCCGCGAGCACCTGCGCTACGAACGGACCTACACGGACGGCCCGTTGTACGCGCCGGTCACGGGTTTCGCCTCCCAGCTGTACGGGACGACGCTCCTGGAGAAGGCCGAGGACGGCATCCTGTCCGGCACGGACCCGATGCTCGCGCCGTTCCCGCTGTGGAACGACTTCACGCGCGCACGCAGCCGCGGCGGCGACGTCGTGACGACCATCGACCCGGCCGCACAACGGGCGGCGTACGAGGGACTTGCCGGGCGCAAGGGCGCGGTGGCGGCGCTGGAGCCGTCGACCGGCCGGATCCTGGCCCTGGTGTCCGCCCCCTCCTACGACCCCCAGCCGCTGTCCGGCAACGGGGCCGCGGCGGCCCGGGCGTGGAAGCGGCTGAACGCCGACCGGGACCGCCCGATGCTCAACCGGGCGGTACGGCAGACGTATCCGCCGGGTTCGACGTTCAAGGTCGTCACCGCTGCCGCCGCGCTGGACGCCGGCGTGGTCACGGATCTCGACGCGCCGACGGACTCCCCCGACCCGTACACCCCGCCCGGGACGCGGACCCGCCTGACGAACGCCTCCCGCGGCTGCCGGGACGCCTCGGTGCGCGAGGCCTTCACCCTCTCCTGCAACACGGTGTTCGCCAAGCTCGGCGTGGAGGTGGGCGCGACGGACATGACGGCCACGGCCCAGGCCTTCGGCTTCAACAACCCCGCGCTGCGGATCCCCTTCCCGGTGGCCCGCTCCACCTTCGACACCTCGCTCGACGAGGCCCAGCTCGCCCTGTCGTCGATCGGCCAGTACAACACCCGTGCCACACCGCTCCAGATGGCGATGGTCGCGGCGGCCGTCGCCAACGGCGGTCAGCTCCGGGAGCCGTACCTGGTGGAGCGCACGACACGACCGGGCGGCAGCACCCTCGCGACGGCCGGCTCACGCGCGGTCCGCCAGGCGATGTACCCCTCGACCGCGGTCCGGCTGCGCGCGCTGATGCGGGAGGTGGTCGAGGACGGCACCGGACGCCGGGCGGCGATCCGCGGCGCCAAGGTCGGCGGCAAGACCGGCACCGCCCAGCACGGCCTCGGCAACTCCGGTACGCCGTACGCCTGGTTCGTCTCCTGGGCCCAGGGCGACGGTGATCTGGAGCCGCGGGTGGCGGTCGCGGTCGTCGTGGAGGAAGCGGAGGCGGACCGCGGGGACATCAGCGGCGGCGGCGACGCGGCGCCGATCGCCCGGGCGGTGATGAAAGCGGTGCTCGGGTCCCGCTGATCAGTCTCCCCCACACGGGCGCTGCCGGTTCTTCGGCGCGCCCGAAGTAGACACCGGGTCAACAAGTGGCGCACAGGGGATTGACGGCCTTGCTGACAGGCAGTCTCATAAGGGGGACAGTGACGTGTGCACAACGAGGTGGGCAGCCATGACGACCCTGACGGAAGCCGACGCGCTCGACGGCCTGCGCGATGCCCTGGGCCTGCTGAAGGACCGGGAGCAGGTGGCCCAGCGGCTGCTCGACTCCTCCGCCAAGCACTCCTTCGACCCGGACAAGGAACTGGACTGGGACGCGCCCTTCGAGGAGGGCAAGTGGTTCTGGCCGCCGGAGCTGGTCTCGCTCTACGACACCCCGCTGTGGAAGCGGATGAGCGAGGAGCAGCGGATCCTGCTCTCCCAGCACGAGGCGGCGGCGCTGGCCTCACTCGGCATCTGGTTCGAGATCATCCTCATGCAGCTGCTGGTCCGGCACATCTACGACAAGGCGGCGACGAGCGCGCACGTGCGCTACGCCCTCACCGAGATCGAGGACGAGTGCCGGCACTCCAAGATGTTCGCCCGGCTGATATCCCACGGTGGCACGCCCTGGTACCCGGTCAGCCGCGTCCACCAGCACCTGGGCCGCCTGTTCAAGACCATCTCGACCACCCCGGGTTCCTTCACCGCGACGCTCCTCGGCGAGGAGGTCCTCGACTGGATGCAGCGTCTGACGTTCCCCGACGAGCGGGTCCAGCCCCTCATCCGCGGTGTCACCCGCATCCACGTGGTGGAGGAGGCCCGCCACGTCCGCTACGCCCGCGAGGAGCTCCGCCGCCAGATGGTGACGGCCCCCAAGTGGTCCCAGGAGTTCACCCGCATCACCTCCGGTGAGTTCGCCCGGGTGTTCTCGGTGGCCTTCGTGAACCCCGAGGTCTACACGAACGTGGGCCTGGACCAGCGGGAGGCTCTCGCGCAGGTACGGGCGAGCGGGCATCGGCGCGAGGTCATGCAGACCGGGTCCAAGCGGTTGACGGACTTCCTCGACGACATCGGGGTGTTGCGGGGCGTGGGGCGGCGGCTGTGGAAGTCGTCGGGGCTGCTGGCCTAGGAGCCCGACCCGGCCACGTCATGTCCATGCAGGGTGGCTACTGTCCTCCTTGAACTCGTCACCCTCCGTGGCCCCAAGGAGATCACCACCGCATGTCCCCCCACACCACTCGCCTCGTAGGGCTGCCGCGCCTCAAGGCCGCCGCCCTCGGGGTCACGACCGCCCTCGCCCTGACCGCGTGCGGCGGTCAGGCCGCCTCGGACTCCGGCGCCGATGACACCCCGCAGGGCGTGGTCACCCGGGCCGCCGCCAAGAAGATCGCCGACCGCTACGAGGAGGTCAACAACAAGGCCAACGCGGCACAGGACGACAAGCTCCTGGGGACGGTCGAGGCGGGTCAGGTCTACGCGATGGACCAGGCCACCTACACCCTCTTCGACACCTGGCCGGAGAAGGAGCAGAAGGCCTACACCAAGCCCTTCTCCTACCAGGACCGCGAGTTCCTCATCCCCGAGAAGGGCACCGCCACCTGGTTCGCCGTCCGGGCCAAGTCCAGCGAGAACGGCGACAACAGCGTGCTGCTGGTCTTCGACAAGGTCGGCGGCACGTACAAGATGGTGCTGTCCCTGTGGGCCGACAGCGGCGAGCCCCTGCCGAAGCTCGCCATCGACCGTCACGGCTTCGCCGAGGCCGTCGACCCCGACACCAAGGTCGGCAAGCTCGCCCCCTCCGAGGTCGGCGCCGCCTACGAGGACTTCCTGGAGACCGGCGGCAAGAAGGAGGGCAAGGCCCTGACCTCCACGAAGCCGGTCGAGAACGCCGAGCAGACCTACCAGCGGAGCAGCACCGAGGGCGCGGCCGACGGCAAGGCCACCGAGAAGTTCTTCACCAAGACCCCGGCCGACCCGAGCGTGTACGCCCTGCGCACCGCCGACGGCGGCGTCCTCGCCCTGTTCCCGGCCGCCCACAAGCAGGAATCCCTGCTGAAGGAGTCCTACCGCTCCATCGCAAGTCTCGTCCCCAACGACGAACAGTCCGCCCTCGGCGCCACCAGGGGCGCCCTCATCACCGACACGTTCGAAGGCCAGGGCCTGGCCGAACTGACGACGAAGACCGCCCGCATCACGGCCGTCGACTTCCAGCACGTGGACGCCCGCTAGGAGGCTGCCCCACTCGGCCGCACCCGCGTACACACCGAAGGAGACGTGTCGGGGGGTGTCCGCCCGCAGCGGTCGGCGCGTCAACGGACAGTCAGTCGGCGTCCGG
>NZ_WWIQ01000073.1:126022-152243 GCF_009862985.1 Streptomyces sp. SID5464
CCGCCGGAGGCACCCGCCCCCGGTTACGCTGCCGGTCATGACACCAGCCGCCCCCACCCCCGCCTACCGGCGCCTCAGCGTCGAGGAACGCCGCAGCCAGCTCCTCACCGCCGCGCTGAGCCTCTTCGCGCACCGCGCACCGGAGGACGTCTCCCTGGACGACGTGGCGGAGGCGGCCGGGGTGTCGCGGCCCCTGGTCTATCGCTACTTCCCGGGCGGCAAGCAGCAGCTGTACGAGGCCGCCCTCCGCTCCGCCGCCGACGAGCTCCAGCACTGCTTCGACGAACCCCGCGAGGGCCCCCTGCTCCCCCGCCTGTCCCGCGCCCTCGACCGCTACCTGGCCTTCGTCGACGAGCACGACGCCGGCTTCAGCGCCCTCCTCCAGGGCGGCAGCGTCGTCGAGACCTCACGCACGACGGCCATCGTCGACGGCGTACGCCGCGCTGCCGCCGAGCACATCTTCCGGCACCTGGAGGTCACCGAGCCCGGTCCGCGCCTGCGGATGACCGTCCGGATGTGGATCACCGCGGTCGAGGCGTCGTCGCTCATCTGGCTCGACGAGGACAAGCAACCCCCCGCGGGGCAGCTGCGCGACTGGCTCGTCGAGCAGTTCGTGGCCATGCTGTCGGTGACCGCCCGCCGCGACCCGCAGACCGACGCCCTGGTCCTGGCGCTCGCCGAGGATGTCTGACACTGATCCCGTGAAGAGCGAAGACACCCCCTTCGAGGGCGGCCCCATGGACGGCAGGGTCCTGCCGGTCCTGCTCGGCATCACCGGCCACCCGCCCAAGACGTACCGCATCCCCGTCCCGGACCCGGCCGGCGGCCCGCCCACCGTCCTGGTCTACCGCCGCGTGCCCCGGGGCGGGGGCGGAGTAGGACTGACCCACCGCTGGAAGTACGCGTACGACCCCGAGGGCGCACCGGCCCGCCGGCTCAACTGGCCCTGGTCGAAGCCAGACGCCACGCCGCCCGGCAAGCGGGACGACGCCGACGGGTGACAGCGTTGCGCCGAACCGCGCACAGTCGGCGCGCGCACCTCGCGCACACGCCTGATCCTCACGGTGTCCGGCGGCGACAGGCCGCCCCCGCAACGGAGGTGATGGCATGTCAGGAAGCCTGCTGCGCCTGGTCTGCACGGCGGCGGTGGCAGCAACGACCGTCCTCGCTCCCGCCCCTGCCACGGCGGCCCCGGAACCGCGATCCGACCTCGGACCGGAGACCGCTGCCGTCGCAGAACTCCTGACAGACCTTCAGCAGCTGTACCGGAAGGCCGAACAGGCCACCGAGGCCTACAACGCCACCGAGGAGAAGCTGAAGAGGCAGCGCGCCGAGACCGACCGCCTGGACCGCGCCCTCGCCCGCACCCGGCTCTCCCTGCACGACAGCCGGGGCGCGGCCGGCCGTCTGGCCCGGCAGCAGTACCAGAGCAGCACCGACATCTCCCCGTACGTACGCCTGCTCCTGGCCCGCGACCCGCAGCACGCGATCGACGAGGGCCGTGTGATCGGCCGACTGGCGCGCGAGCGGGCCGTCACCGTCGGCCGGCTGACCGGCAGCGAGCGGAAGGCCCAGGAGCTGGCCCGCAAGGCCCGCCAGGCGCTCGACCTGCAACTCGCCCTCACCGAGCGGCGGAGGAAGGAACGGGACGAGGTCCGCGAGCGGCTCCACGACGTCGAGGAACTGCTCGCCTCCCTCAGCCGCGACCAGCTCGCCGCCCTCGCCGCGTTCGAGAAGCAGGGCATCACCGAGGCGCAGCAGAAGTTCATGGCGTCCGGCGCGCTCAGCAGCGTCCGCAAACCGTCGGCCGAGGGCGACCGCGCCGTGCGCTACGCCGTGCGGCAGCTCGGCAAGCCCTACGTGTGGGGCGCGGAGGGCCCGAAGTCGTACGACTGCTCGGGCCTGACCTCGCAGGCCTGGGCGGAGGCCGGGACGCCCATCCCCCGGACCAGCCAGGAGCAGTGGAAGCGGCTGAAGCGGATCCCGCTTGGGGAGCTGCGGCCGGGGGACCTGGTCGTGTACTTCCCGGAGGCCACGCACGTGGCGCTCTACCTCGGCGACGGCATGGTCGTCCAGGCGCCCCGCCCGGGCGCGAAGGTGAAGGTGTCACCGATCGCGGCCAACCCGCTCCTGGGCGCCGTACGCCCGGACCCGGACGGGAAGCCCCTGCGGCGCTACGAGCCACCGGAGCTCCCCGAGGGGGCCACGGACGGGTCGGACGAGGGATACGAGGGCTACGCGGACTACGCGGACTACGCGGCGCCCGCGCCGGACACGTCGGCCAGGTAGGCCTGTGTCTTCTCCGGGTCGTAGAAGAAGTTCTCGAAGTCGGACGGGTCGTTGAAGCCGTTGGCGAACCGGTCGGCGACCGGCTGGAGCTCACCCGCGGCGCCGATCAGGTTCAGGATGTGCTCCGGCGGCGGCGCGAGCATCGCGTTGGTCCACTTGGTGACGTGCTGCGCGGTGTCCCAGTAGCGGTCGAAGGTGGCCCGCATCCACTCCTCGTCGAACGGCTTGTCGCCGCGCTCGACGATCGAGGCGAGGTAGGCGGCCGCGCACTTCGACGCGGAGTTGGAGCCCTGGCCGGTGATCGGGTCGTTCGCCACGACGACGTCCGCCACGCCCAGCACGAGCCCGCCGCCGGGCAGACGGCCGATCGGGTTGCGGACGGTGGGGGCGTAGCGGCCGGCCAGCGTGCCGCCCGCGTCGGTCAGTTCGACCTTGGTGGCCCGCGCGTACTCCCATGGGACGTACCGCTCCATGAGTTCCAGGGTCAGGGAGAGGTGCTCCGCCGGGTCCTTGACGCCGTTGAAGACGTCGAGCGGGCCGCCGGGTATGCCTTCCCAGAACAGGATGTCGGCGCGGCCGGAGGTGGTCAGACAGGGCATGACGAACAGTTCGCCGACGCCCGGCACGAGGTTGCAGCGGACCCCTTCGGTGCCGGGGTGCTCGGGGCGCGGGCCCAGGCCGTGCACGTACGACACGGCCAGCGCGCGCTGCGGCTCGCTGTACGGGGAGCGCTCCGGGTCCCGGGCGAACATCTGCACCAGCTCGCCCTTGCCGGCCGCGACCAGCACCAGGTCGTAGGTACGGGCGAAGTAGTCGAGGTCGCCGACGGCCGCGCCGTGGATGACGAGCTGCCCGCCGCGCTGGGCGAACGTCTCCATCCAGCCGGCCATCTTCACCCGCTGGTCGACCGACTGGGCGTACCCGTCGAGCCGGCCCAGCCAGTCGATCGCACGGGCCGCGGGACCCTCGGCCCAGGAGCCGGGGGCGGCGACCGAGACGCCGAGTCCTTCGATCTTCGGGGCCTGGGACTCCCAGAAGTTCAGCTGGAGATCGCGCTCGTGCTGCAGGGCCGTGTGGAACATGCACTGCGTCGACATGACCCGGCCGGTGCGGATCTCGTCCGCCGTCCGGTTGGACATCAGGGTGACCTCGTACCCCTGCGACTGGAGGCCGAGAGCTATCTGGAGCCCGGACTGACCGGCTCCGACGACGAGTATCTTCCGCATGCGGGCTGTTCCTCTACTCGGGGGTTTCGTCGAGCGCGTGGCCCACCAGGGCCAGGAGGGTCTCGATCACGGAGATCCGGCGACGCGCGTCCATGATCATGACAGGTATGTGTCGCGGGATGGTCAAGGCCTCCCGCACGTCCTCCGGCTCGAAGAGCTCGCTGCCGTCGAAGTGGTTGACCGCGACCACGTACGGCAGTCCGGAGCTCTCGAAGTAGTCCAGGACCGGGAAGCAGTCCTTCAGGCGACGTGTGTCGGCCATGACGACGGCGCCGATCGCGCCGCGCACGATGTCGTCCCACATGAACCAGAACCGCTGCTGGCCCGGCGTGCCGAACAGGTAGAGCACCAGGTCGTCGTCGAGCGTGAGGCGCCCGAAGTCCATGGCGACGGTGGTGGTGGTCTTGCCCGGCGTGGCGGTGAGGTCGTCGGTGGCCTCGCTCGCCTCGGTCATCAGCGCCTCGGTCTGCAGGGGCGTGATCTCCGAGACGGCGGTGACCAGCGTGGTCTTGCCGACGCCGAAGCCGCCCGCCACCACGATCTTCGTGGCGATGGGGGCACGGGTGCGGTCCGTCTCCCAGGCGTGCATGCTCTCGCCGGGCTGGACGAACGGGGATGAACCAGCGACGCCGTGAGCGGCGTCAGAGACGACGGAGTCCACTCAGCACCCTTTCCAGCAGAGCTCGGTCCGGGCGGCCCGTGCCATGGCCGGTTCCCGTCCCGTACACACGGATCTTTCCCTGGTCCGCGAGGTCGCTCAGGAGCACGCGGACCACGCCGAGCGGCATCTTCAGCAGCGCGGCGATCTCGGCCACCGTACGCATCCGGCGGCACAGTTCGACGATGGCCCGCAGCTCCGGCATCACGCGGGTGGACAGGGAACCGTTCGTCAGCTCCTTGCGCTCCTCCGGGGCGTCCAGCGCGGCCGTGCTCGCCACGAACGTCTCCACCAGCAGGACGTGGCCGAAGCGGGTGCGGCCGCCGGTGAGCGAGTAGGGGCGGACCCGGGCGGGTTTGCGGTCACCGCCGCGGACCGGGAGGTGCTGTTTCGGCGTACTGCTCATCGGGCGCTCCCCGTCGTCTGGGAATCCTCCAGGGATTTCCGGAGTTCGCTGCGGAGTTCGGGCGTCAGGACGTGACCGGCGCGGCCCACGAACAGGGCCATGTGGTACGCCACCACGCTCATGTCGCAGTCCGCGGAGCCGTGGACGCCGAGCAGCGAGCCGTCACTGATGGACATCACGAACAGGCTGCCCTCGTCCATCGCGACCATCGTGTGCCGGACCCCGCCGAAGTCCATCAGCTTGGCGGCGCCGACGGTGAGGCTGCCGATGCCGGAGACGATGGTGGCCAGGTCGGCGGCGGAGCCGCGCGGGCCGGTCTTCTTGGTCCCGCGGGCCTGGAGGGCCTCCCGGGCCTGCTGGTTGCGGTGGTCGTCGGAGGACAGCAGGAGCAGTCCGTCGGACGAGACGACCGCGACCGAGAGGATGCCGGGTACCTCCTCGACGAGGTTGGTCAGCAGCCAGTGCAGGTTGCGGGCCTCACTGCTCAGTCCGATCAGTCCGAAGGTACTGGGAGCGGTCAACTGCTTGCCTCCTCGACTGTGCCCCCCGTGGCTTCTTCGGATTCAGCTGGTGGTGATGCGTTGGTGTCCGGCCGCTTGTGCGAGGCCGTCCGTTCGGCGATTTCCGCCTCCACGTCGCGGTAGCCGGCCTGGGCCCCCTGGCGGAAGCCGCCGAGGCGGCGGCGGAGGGCGTCGGCGTCGACCGAGCCGCTGCGCTGGCGGGGCGCGGTGGTCGGAGCGGTGATCTTGGGCGTGCGCTTGGGGAGGCCCTTGTCGGTGACGCGGTCCTCTTCGTCGTCGGGTGCGCGTCCGTGTTCCGCCTCGGCTTCACCTTCGGCGATCCCGTTCCCACCCGCACCCCCCGTGCGGGTTTCGTCGTCGGGTGCGGGTGGCCCCTGTGGGGCGGGTGCGCCGTCGGCGGCCGCGGGCTCGTGCTCCGCCGGGGCCGGCTCGTGCTGCGGAATCGGGGCCAGCAGCTCCATCGTGGTCTCGGCGGGGGTCTCCGCCGGTGCCGTTGCCTCGATCGCGGGTGCGGCCGGCGCGGACTCCGCCGCCGCCTCCTCGTGCCGTACCGCCTTCTCCGCCAGCGCCACCAGCGGGTCCCCGTTGCTCGCGCGGCCGTGCAGGACGTTGGAGTTGGCCTCGGCGTCGGCGCCGGGGAACGCGACGGTGTGGCTGGTGCCCGAAAGCGGGCCGGAGGCCGGGACGGCCGCGGCCGGGGCCGCCGCCAGCAGGGTGCGGGGCAGGACGACGACCGCCGCCACCCCGCCCTGCTTCTGCTCGCGCAACTGCACGCGCACACCGTGCCGGTGGGCGAGGCGGGCCACGACGTACAGGCCGAGGCCGAGACCGTCCTCGCCCTCCTGGTCGTAGGGCGCCTCCGGGTCGAAGTCGGCGAGGCGGGCGTTGAGGCGCTCCAGCCGGTCCTCGGCCATGCCGATGCCCTCGTCCTGGACGGAGAGCATGACCTCGCCGTTCTCCAGCAGCCAGCCGGAGATCTCGACGGGCAGGTCGGGCGGCGAGAACGAGGTGGCGTTCTCCAGGAGTTCGGCCAGCAGGTGGGACAGGTCGTCCGCGGCGAACCCCGCGATGTGCGCGTGCGGCGGCAGCGCGGCGATCCGGACCCGCTCGTACCGCTCGATCTCGCTGACCGCCGCGCGGACGACGTCCACGAGCGGCACGGGCCCGGCGGCGTGCTGGACGTGCTCGGTGCCGGCGAGGACGAGCAGGTTCTCGCTGTGCCGGCGCATGACCGTGGCGAAGTGGTCGAGCTTGAACAGCGTGGCGAGGCGGTCCGGGTCCTGCTCGCGCTCCTCCAGGTTCTCGATGACGGCCAGTTGCCGTTCGACCAGACCGAGCGTGCGCAGCGCGAGGTTGACGAACGTACCGCCGATGGCCGTGCGCAGCCGCTCCAGCTGGGCCGCGGACTCGGCGAGTTCGCCGCGCAGTTCCTCGCGCGCGTCGGCCATCTTCTGGCGCTGGCCGACGAGGTGCTTGCGGTCGGACTCCAGGGTGGAGATCCGCTCGGTGAGGGCGACGGCGTGCGCGTGCAGGGCGTTGACGGAGCGGACGACCTGGGCGAACTCGTCGTTGCGGCCGGTGAACCTGACGGGTTCCTCGGCCGTCGGAACCTCCGCCTCGGCCAGTCGCTTCGAACCCAGGCGCAGGACCGCGAGGGGGCGCGTGAGGCTGCGGGCCATGCCCGTGGCGACGCCGACGGCGAGCAGCATCAGGGCGCCGAGGACGGCGATGCGGATCTCCAGCGCGGTGACGTCGTCGTCGCGCAGCGCCTCCAGGTCCTTGGTGCGGCGGTCGTAGAGGGCGGACTCCACGCCGCGCATCAGGTCGACCCGGGCGGAGAGGGCCGCGTCCAGCTTCCTGGTGTCGGTGGAGCGTTCGCCGCTGGAGAGGGTGGGCTGGTCGGTGAGCGTGGCGAGGTACTTCTCGGCGGAGTTGACCTCGGTGCCGGTGACCGTGTTGTCGAACGAGGTTCGGGCCGCCTTGGGCGCGGTGTCGCGGAAGTCGGCCAGGGCCGCGTCGGAGCGCAGCCGGGCCTGCTGGGCGGCGGCGCTCAGGGCGTCGCGCTGCCGGGCGTCGGCGTCCGAGGCGGTCTCGGTCGGCAGGCCGGTGACCGGGTCGATGACCGTCGTGGTGCTGCGCGGCACGCTCAGGGCGGCGAGCAGCAGCCCCCGGGCCGCGGCGGCCTGCTGGACGGCGGAGTCCAGTTCGGCCAGCGCCTGCCCGCCGGAGCCCGCGCGGGGCGGCGTCTGCTGCGCCAGCTGCTCGGCGAGCCGGTGGAGTTCGGTGATGGCGGTGGAGTACGCCTGGTGGGCTTCGAGGGCGCTGCTCTTGCCGGTGAGCGCCGCCCGGCGTACGGCCGCGATGTCGTCGAGGTCGGAGCGGAGCGAGGCGGGCGTGTCGGTGTCGCCCCGCAGCTCCTCGACCTGCCGGTCCACGCGGGCGCTGCGCTGCTCGGAGGGCGCCTTGGACTTGGGGCGGCCGGCCGCGATGTAGGAGGTGACGTCGTCGCGCTCGTCGGCGAGGGAGTGCGCGAGGGCGAGGGCGTCCTGCGTCTGCTCGGCGAGCGTCACCAGCTCCTGCGAGTCGTGCAGTTGGCCGGAGGCCGCGAGGACGGACGGGGTGCCCGCCCCGGCGATGGCGGCGGCGACCACGGCCACGGCCACGATGAGCCGGTTGCGCACATGGGTGGGGCGGCCCTTGCCGGTGGGGGGCGTCGGCTCAGCGCCCTGAACGGGGGTCGTCTGCTTGCCTGTGCGACGAGGCCGCGTCTTCTGCACCGGTGCTCGCATTCCTGACTCGTGAACTCATGGGCCCGGATGACGCTCCGTCAACTGGTGCGTACTCCAGGTACACTTCCCGACCCTCCCAGCGCCGGTGGGCACCGCACGTGCATCACCTGACCCGCCACCCGAAGGAGTGAACCCCGGAGGGGAGTTGGGGGGCAAGTTCCGCTGGCCCTTGCAGCGGCCTTGCGCGGCAGGCCGGTTGGACGCCGCGCGCGGGCGGTGGCAGTATTCGCCACCACGCCTTCCCGGAACAAAGCATTCCAGCCCAAACGGGGCACCTGACCTGCATGGCTGCACCGACCCGGCAACCATTGCCAGCGTTTTGCGGACCTTGTGGAGGGCTCGTGCAGACTGGCTGAATGCGCACTGAACTCGCCTCGGAACCGGGAGACGCGGACCGCCCCAACGAGGACTTCGCCAGCGTCGGACTACCGGCCTCCGGACAGGGTGGTTCGGTCGTCGTCCTGGACGGGGTCACACCGCCGAAGGGCGGGACGGGCTGTCTGCATTCCGTTCCCTGGTTCACCGCGCGCCTCGGTGGAGCACTGACCGAACTGACCGTTTCACTCCCGGATGTTCCCCTGGTCGACGCCTTGTCCCGCGCCATCGCGCGTACCGCCGAGGCGCACGCCTCAACCTGTGACCTTTCTCACCCCCGCACACCTCAGGCCACGGTGATCGTGGCCCGCTGGTCCCCGGACACGGTGGAGTACCTGGTCCTGTCGGACTCGGCTCTCCTCGTGGAGTCCCCGGACGGCGTGGTGACGCCCCTCCTGGACGACCGGCTGGCCCTCCTGCCCCGCTCGGCCCTGGCCACGGACGCGCTGGTGGACTCCACGCTCCGCAACAAGGAGGGCGGCTTCTTCACGGCGGCGGCCGATCCCTCGGTGGCCCGGCGAGCGGTGACCGGCACCCTGCCCCGGCGCGAGGTCCGCGCCCTGGCCGCTCTGACGGACGGGGCGACCCGCTGGGTGGAGCGGTTCGCGGAGGGCGACTGGACGGACTGCTTCCACGTCATGCGCAAGGAGGGGCCACAGGCACTGGTGGACCGGGTGCGGACGCTGGAGCGAGCGGATTCGGCCAGATCGTTCCTGGGCCGGAGCAAGACGCACGACGATGCGACGGTCGTGTACGTCGAGTTCTAGAGACCCGGACCGGCTGCTACTTCTCCATGCCGCGGTTGAGCTGGTGCAGCAGCCGGGCCAGTTCCGTGACCTCGCGGGTGTCCCAGTCGGCCAGGCGGCCGGCGTACCGGGCGCGCCGGGCCTCGCGCACCCGGCGGACCCGGTCGTGGCCCTCCTGGGTGAGGGCGACGAGCCAGGCGCGGCCGTCGGCGGGGTCGGGTTCGCGGGCGATCAGGCCGAGCTCCTCCAGGGCACGCAACTGGCGGGACATGGTGGCCTTGCCGACGCCGATGTAGGCGGCGAGCTCGGTGGCGCGCTGCCGGCCGCACTCGTCCAGCCGCACGAGCAGGCCGTACGCGGACGACTCCAGGTCGGGGTGGACCTCGCGGGCCATCTCGCCCTGGTTGGCCCGGGCCCGCCGCAGCAGCACGGTCAGCTCCCGCTCCAGCGCCAGAAAGGCAGGCTGATCCACACCGGTTCCGGCCAGAGAGGCGTCCCGGTGTCCGTCGTCGTTGCCGTCCTCGTGCACGTGAGCCCTGCCTCGGTTGTCGCCCGTACCTGCATTTTCCGCTACCCGCGGCCATCGCCGCAGTTCGGCAAGTATTCCGCAGGTCACGGGGGGCACGTCCACAGGGCCGCCACACGGTGAAGGCCCGGGCCTCCCTCACGGGACCCGGGCCTTCCCTCATCCGGTGACCTCCGTCACGCGGCCACCGGAACCTCCGGCGCCGCATCCGCGGTGGCGGGCGCGAGCGCCAGCTCCAGGACCTGGCGGACGTCGGTGACGGTGTGGACGTCGAGCTTGTCCAGCACCTCCGCCGGGACGTCGTCCAGGTCGGGCTCGTTGCGCTTGGGGATGATCACGGTGGTGACCCCGGCGCGGTGGGCGGCCAGCAACTTCTGCTTCACGCCGCCGATCGGCAGGACCCGCCCGGTCAGCGAGACCTCGCCGGTCATCGCCACGTCCGTGCGGACCAGACGGCCGGACAGGAGCGAGGCGAGGGCCGTGGTCATCGTGACACCGGCACTGGGACCGTCCTTGGGGACCGCGCCCGCCGGGAAGTGGATGTGCACGCCCCGGTCCTTCAGGTCACCCACCGGCAGTTCCAGCTCGGCACCGCGGGAGCGCAGGAAGCTCAGCGCGATCTGCGCGGACTCCTTCATCACGTCCCCCAGCTGACCGGTCAGGGTCAGCCCGGCCGCGCCCGTCTCCGGGTCGGCCAGCGACGCCTCGACGTACAGCACGTCACCGCCGGCGCCCGTCACCGCGAGGCCCGTCGCCACGCCCGGCACAGAGGTCCGGCGCTCGGCCGGGTCCTGGGCGGACTCGGGCACGTGGTGCGGCCGTCCGATCAGAGAGCGCAGGTCCTCGTCCCGGACGGTGAACGGCAGTTCCCGCTCACCCAGTTCGTGCTGGGCCGCGACCTTGCGCAGCAGCCGTGCGATCGACCGCTCCAGGTTGCGGACGCCCGCCTCGCGCGTGTACTCACCGGCGAGCTTGCGCAGCGCGCCCTCCTCGATGGCCACTTCGGCCTTGTCGAGTCCGGCCCGCTCCAGCTGGCGCGGCAGCAGGTGGTCGCGGGCGATGACGACCTTCTCGTCCTCGGTGTAGCCGTCCAGGCGGACGATCTCCATCCGGTCGGCCAGCGCCTCCGGGATCGCCTCCAGGACGTTGGCGGTGGCGAGGAACACGACGTCCGACAGGTCCAGCTCGACCTCCAGGTAGTGGTCCCGGAAGGTGTGGTTCTGCGCCGGGTCGAGCACTTCGAGCAGGGCCGCGGCCGGGTCGCCCCGGAAGTCCGAGCCCACCTTGTCGATCTCGTCGAGCAGCACGACCGGGTTCATCGACCCGGCCTCCTTGATGGCGCGGACGACCCGGCCGGGCAGGGCACCGACGTACGTACGCCGGTGACCGCGGATCTCGGCCTCGTCACGGACACCGCCCAGGGCCACCCGCACGAACTTGCGCCCCATCGCGTGGGCGACGGACTCCCCCAGGCTGGTCTTGCCGACGCCGGGCGGCCCCACGAGTGCGAGCACGGCTCCGCCGCGCCGCCCGCCGACCACGCCCAGCCCCCGCTCGGTACGCCGCTTGCGCACCGCCAGGTACTCGGTGATCCGCTCCTTCACGTCCTCCAGGCCGGAGTGCTCGGCGTCGAGGACGGCCTGGGCGCCCTGGATGTCGTACGCGTCCTCGGTGCGCTCGTTCCACGGCATCTCCAGGACCGTGTCGAGCCAGGTGCGGATCCAGGAGCCCTCGGGCGACTGGTCGGAGGACCGCTCCAGCTTGTCGACCTCCTTGAGCGCGGCCTCCCGGACCTTCTCGGGCAGGTCGGCGGCCTCCACCCGGGTTCGGTAGTCGTCGGACTCCTCGCCCTCCTGGTCGCCGTTCAGCTCGCGCAGCTCCTTGCGGACCGCTTCCAGCTGGCGCCGCAGCAGGAACTCGCGCTGCTGCTTGTCGACGCCTTCCTGGACGTCCTTGGCGATGGACTCGGCCACGTCCTGCTCGGCGAGGTGGTCGCGCAGTTGCTGGGTGGCGAGCTTCAGCCGGGCCACCGGGTCGGCGGTCTCCAGCAGCTCGACCTTCTGATCGGTGGTCAGGAAGGGCGAGTAGCCGGAGTTGTCGGCGAGCGCCGAGACGTCGTCGATGGCCTGCACCCGGTCGACGACCTGCCAGGCACCGCGCTTGCGCAGCCAGGCGGTGGCGAGGGCCTTGTACTCCTTGACCAGTTCGGCGACCTGCCCGGGCAGCGGCTCCGGGACGGATTCGTCGACGCTGCTGCCCTCGACCCAGAGGGCCGCGCCAGGACCCGTGGTCCCCGCACCGATCCTCACCCGGCCCCGGCCGCGGATCAGCGCGCCCGGATCGCCGTCGGCCAGCCGGCCCACCTGCTCGACGGTGCCGAGGACACCGGTGTTGGCGTACGTGCCGTCGATGCGTGGCACCAGGAGTACCCGGGGCTTTCCGGGTGTTGTCCGAGCAGCGGCCTGGGCGGCCTCCACCGCGGCACGGACCTCGGAGTCGCTCAGGTCCAGCGGGACCACCATCCCGGGCAGGACGACCTCGTCGTCGAGCGGCAGCACGGGCAGGGTGAGCGGTGTGGACGTCGAAGCCATGATCTCCCCTTCGGCAGTCAAGTTGAGCTATGCCGACTCAATGCACGGGAGGCGCCGGATGTTCCCCGCCCACCGTTCGCTGTGAGCGATCGACCGTGACACCAGGCGCGGCCGGAGTCGTAGGGTCGAGGATGTAACAGATCAATACCGTAAGAGCCTCTTACCAAGGAGCGGCGTGGACAGGACCGTGCGGGCGTGGGTGGACGGGTGGATCGTGTCGCGCGGGGCGGCTCCGCCCGTGGCCGAGCCATGGGGCTGCACGATCGACGTGGGGACGAACGGCCACGTCACACGACACGTGTTCGGCGCGACCGGCGACGACCTCGACGAGACGTCCGTCCGCAAGGTGGCCGGCGCGGTGACCGGGGACGGGGTGTGGCTGAAGGCGTTCCGGCACCCGTCCGTGGTCGCCGGTTGGCTCGACGACAGCTGGTGGATCGACCCCGAGCCCGGCTATCTGATGACGGTCCCGCTGGCCCCGGGAAGTGCCCCGGACGTGCCCGACGGCTACCGGCTGCGCAGCTGGTCGCGCGGCGGGGTGACGCGTGTGATGGTGGCAGCCCCGGACGGTTCGCTGGCGGCACGTGGCCAGATGGCCCCGACGGGCGCCACCGCCGTCGCCGACCAGATCGAGACGGCCCCGGAGCATCGCCGCAGGGGACTCGGCAGCCTCGTCATGCGGACGTTGCAGAGCGCCGCCGTGCGGCAAGGGGCACAGACCGGGGTCCTCGCCGGTACGCCCGCGGGGCGAGGGCTCTACGAGGCGCTGGGCTGGGAGGTGGTGGCCCCGCTCACCAGCGCGAAGCACTGCCCGCGGGCCTGAACGAGCTCGCCTTCAGGCCCGGGCCGGTCCGGGTGAGCCGGCGCCTCAGCCCCGGACCGGACCGATCGAGCCGACGCGCCTCCTCCGCCACCGCCGGACCACCGGCCAGGTCGCGACACCGATGGCCAGGGCGATCAGATGCCCCCAGTTCGTCATCGGGTCGGTGAGGTCGAGCAGGTCCTGGAGCAGCATCCCGCCGAAGCCGGCCAGCAGCGGCACGCGCAGCCAGAGCGGCAGCAGCCCGGCCAGGGCGCCGGTGCCGGCGGCGACACCGAAGCTGACGCCGTAGTCGAGGCGGTGCAGCGAACTCTCGGGGAGCTGCCCCGCCAGCACCGCGAGCCCGACCGGGACCTCGGTCGCCAGGGTGGCGAGGACGTGCCCGAGCAGGAAGACACCGGCCGTGCGCAGGCCGCCGATCCGCCGTTCCAGCGCGGTCAGCACGAGCACGAACCCGATCGCGAACGGCGAGGCCACTCCGCCCGCGAGCCACAGCGCACTGCCGATCAGCACCAGCTCCGGCGTCCGCACCAGGTGCGCCACATCCGTACTGGACCCCTGGAGCAGGGCGTGCACCAGGGCGGGGTCCGCGTACGCGGAGAACAGCGAGGTCAGGCAGAGGACGATCCCGTACCCGAACGTGAACGGCGTACCCGTGGGAGTGGGGAGCAGCCGCCAGACCCCCGGCACCCGAAGCCGAGGTCTCTTCACCGCCGTGGGCTCTCGTACGCCCGGACCCACGGTCGCGCACGGCACTCCACCGCCGGACCGCTGCCGCGGCACCCCGTCCAGCAGCGCCGACACGTCGGAAACCGGCGCGCCCGAAGGCGCCGGCGTGGCCGTCTCGTCGGCCGGCGCGGTGCGATCCACGGCGGGCGCTCCTTCCGTCAGGTCCCACACTTCGCGCACCTGCGCCCCCTGTCTGTGACGGGCGCCACGCGAGAGCCGATTCACAGCAACCCGACAGCCGCGCACCGCGCCCCCCTCCGGCCTACCCGTAATGCTTGGCGCCGGACACCCCTCACCTGCCAAGATGCTCGGATGCCCACCTCGAACGACACCCCCCACGTGCTGGACCGTCGCGAGGGCCCGCACGGCGAGGTCGTGCTGCGACGGCACGGCGACCGGCTGGAGATCATCGCGAACGGCTGTTTCCTGATGGACACCTCCGACGGCCGCTCGGAGCGGCGGCTCGTCGACGCGGCCCTGGACGCCCTGACCGGCCGGGACCACCCGGACGTGCTGATCGGCGGGCTCGGCGTCGGCTTCTCCCTCGCCCACGCGGCGGCGAACCCGCGCTGGGGAGGGATCACGGTCGTGGAACGCGAGCGCGCGATTGTCGAATGGCACCTCGACGGCCCGCTCTCCGCGTTCTCCGCCGAGGCCCTCGCCGACCCCCGCACTGAAATCGTCGAAGCCGATCTCGTGGCCTACGTCAATGAGACATCCGCCACGTACGACGCCCTGTGCCTCGACATCGACAACGGGCCCGGCTGGACCGTCACGGAGGGCAACGAAAATCTCTACGGCAAGGCCGGACTGGCAAGCTGCGCAAGGGTGTTGAGACCCGGCGGGGTGCTCGCCGTCTGGTCCGCCCAGCCCTCTCCGGAATTCGAAGAAACCTTGTGGAATGCCGGGTTCCAACAGGTGCGTACCGAAGAGATCCCGGTTGCCCGGGGCGTTCCGGACGTCGTGCACCTCGGCATCAGCCCTGGATAGCAAAGGTGTGCTGACTCCCCGTACGCTGCTCCTCTGACGCCGATCATTCAAGCGTCAATCGCACACCATGCGCAGGCACAGCCAGTCAGGAATCACCCCACTGATTCCGGAAAGCACACCCCAGGGGCGGGCGATGGAGCAGACACACACCTCCCACAACGGTTCGGCGACGGCTACTCCGGGCGCACAGCGCCGGGTTCTCGTCGTCGAGGACGACGCCACGATCGTGGACGCCATCGCGACCCGCCTGCGAGCCGAGGGATTCCTCGTGCAAACAGCGGGTGACGGTCCGGCCGCCGTCGACACGGCCGAGGCCTGGCAGCCCGACCTGCTGATCCTCGACATCATGCTGCCCGGCTTCGACGGTCTGGAGGTCTGCCGGCGCGTGCAGGCCGCCCGGCCGGTGCCGGTGCTGATGCTCACCGCGCGCGACGACGAGACCGACATGCTGGTCGGGCTCGGCGTCGGCGCCGACGACTACATGACGAAGCCGTTCTCGATGCGGGAGTTGGCTGCGCGCGTGCACGTGCTGCTGCGCCGCGTGGAGCGGGCCGCGCTGGCCGCCGCGACGCCGCGCAGCGGCATCCTGCGCCTCGGCGAGCTGGAGATCGACCACGCGCAGCGCCGGGTCCGGGTGCGGAGTGAGGATGTTCACCTCACCCCGACCGAGTTCGACCTGCTGGTGTGCCTGGCGAACACCCCGCGCGCGGTGCTCTCCCGCGAGCAGCTGCTCGCCGAGGTCTGGGACTGGGCGGACGCATCCGGTACCCGGACCGTCGACAGCCATATCAAGGCGCTGCGCCGGAAGATCGGCGCCGAGCGGATCCGTACGGTGCACGGCGTGGGCTACGCCCTGGAGACCCCGACGCCATGAGCGCCGGGCCGGCCGCACGGAGAAACCCCGGGGAGCCGGAACCCTGGGGCGGGGTGAGCCCGTTCTCGATCAAGACCAAGCTGGGCGTGCTGGTCGTCATCTCGGTGCTGATCACCACGGGCCTGTCGGTGATCGCGGTGCATACGAAGACGGAGCTGCGCTTCATCACGGTCTTCTCGATGATCGCCACACTGCTCATTACGCAGTTCGTGGCTCATTCGCTCACCGCGCCGCTGGACGAGATGACGGCCGTGGCGCGTTCGATCTCGCAGGGCGACTACACCCGCCGGGTGCGGGAGAACCGCCGTGACGAGCTGGGCGACCTGGCCGTGACGATCAATGCCATGGCCGACGAGCTGGAGGCCCAGGACAGCCAGCGCAAAGAGCTGGTGGCGAACGTCTCGCACGAGCTGCGCACACCCATCGCGGGCCTGCGCGCGGTACTGGAGAACATCGTCGACGGCGTCACGCAGGCCGACCCGGAGACGATGCGCACGGCGCTGAAGCAGACCGAGCGGCTCGGCCGGCTGGTGGAGACGCTGCTGGACCTGTCCCGCCTGGACAACGGCGTCGTACCGCTGAAACAGCGGCGGTTCGAGGTGTGGCCGTATCTGTCCGGCGTGCTGAAGGAGGCCAACATGGTCGCCTCCGTGCGCGCGGGCATCGCCACCGGCTCGGGCAGTCACACCCGTACGGACGTCCATCTGCACCTCGACGTCCACCCGCCGGAGTTGACCGCGCACGCCGACCCGGAGCGCATCCACCAGGTGGTGGCCAACCTCATCGACAACGCGGTCAAGCACAGCCCGCCGCACGGCCGTGTGACGGTCAAGGCGCGGCGCGGCGCGCTGCCGGAGTCGCTGGAGCTGGAGGTCCTGGACGAGGGCCCCGGCATTCCGAAGTCCGAGTGGCACCGCGTCTTCGAGCGGTTCAACCGCGGCAACGTCAAGCGGCCGCAGGGTCCGGGCAGCGACGGCGGTACGGGGCTCGGCCTGGCGATCGCGCGCTGGGCGGTGGATCTGCACGGTGGGCGGATCGGAGTGGCCGAATCCGAGCGGGGTTGCCGGATTCTTGTCACTCTTCCGGGACTTCCATCTGTGCCAAGTTGACGTAAAGTTCGAAGCGGAGCCACAAGATCCATGGGCGTCCGCGCTGACGGACACGTGTGATCAGGCACAGGCCCGCGCCCTCGGCGCGTGAGGCCCTGCCCCGCCCTTCCCTCTTTAAGCGGAACCACGCTTGTTTCCCGCCATTTCAAGCCCCGAAACACACTTCAAGATGTGACTTGCGCGACGTTGAACGGGCCCGACCTGACCTACCCGGTCCAGGGGGCGTAGCCTTGATTCCCGCTGTCCATCATCTTGTGAAGCGGAAGAGGGCGGTTGCCGCCGTGTCGCCACAGTCCCCCAGTAACTCGAGCATCTCGACCGACACCGACCAAGCGGGGAAGAACCCTGCTGCGTCGTTCGGTGCCAACGAGTGGCTCGTCGACGAGATCTATCAGCAGTACCTCCAGGACCCGAATTCGGTAGACCGAGCCTGGTGGGACTTCTTCGCCGACTACAAGCCGGGGGCGGCTGCCGCCTCGGCTCCGGCGGGTACCGCGGCCGCGGGGGCCGCGGGGACCACCACCGCTCAGCCGGCGGCGCAGGCCGCCCCGGCCCAGCCCGCGGCCCCCGCCCCGGCGGCCCCGAAGCCCGCGACCGCCGCGCCGGCTCCCGCTCAGGCGAAGCCCGCCGCGCAGGCCCCGGCTCAGGCTCCCGCCCAGGCCCCTGCCCCGGCGAAGGCGGCCCCGGCCGCCAAGCCGGCCGCCGCGAAGCCGAAGGCCGAGCCGGCCGGTGAGGCCCCCTCGGGCCCCGAGCAGGTCGTGCTGCGCGGTCCCGCCGCCGCGGTCGCGAAGAACATGGACGCCTCCCTGGAGCTGCCCACGGCCACGTCCGTGCGCGCGGTCCCGGTGAAGCTGCTGTTCGACAACCGCATCGTCATCAACAACCACCTCAAGCGGGCGCGTGGCGGGAAGATCTCCTTCACGCACCTCATCGGCTACGCGATGGTCCAGGCCATCAAGGCGATGCCGGCGATGAACTACTCGTTCGCGAAGGTGGACGGCAAGCCGACCCTGGTCAAGCCGGAGCACGTCAACCTCGGCCTCGCCATCGACCTGGTCAAGCCGAACGGCGACCGCCAGCTGGTCGTCGCGGCGATCAAGAAGGCCGAGACGCTGAACTTCTTCGAGTTCTGGCAGGCCTACGAGGACATCGTCCGCCGCGCCCGCGACGGCAAGCTGACGATGGACGACTTCTCCGGGGTCACGGTCTCCCTGACCAACCCCGGCGGCCTCGGCACGGTGCACTCGGTCCCGCGCCTGATGCCCGGCCAGTCCGTGATCATGGGCGTCGGCTCCATGGACTACCCGGCGGAGTTCCAGGGCACCTCCCAGGACACCCTGAACAAGCTCGGCATCTCGAAGGTCATGACGCTCACGTCGACCTACGACCACCGGGTGATCCAGGGCGCCGCCTCCGGCGAGTTCCTCCGCCAGGTCGCGAACCTCCTGCTCGGCGAGAACAACTTCTACGACGAGATCTTCGAGGCGCTGCGCATCCCCTACGAGCCGGTCCGCTGGCTCAAGGACATCGACGCCAGCCACGACGACGACGTCACGAAGGCCGCCCGCGTCTTCGAGCTGATCCACTCCTACCGGGTCCGCGGCCACGTCATGGCCGACACCGACCCGCTGGAGTACCAGCAGCGCAAGCACCCCGACCTGGACATCACCGAGCACGGCCTCACCCTGTGGGACCTGGAGCGCGAGTTCGCCGTCGGCGGCTTCGCCGGCAAGTCGATGATGAAGCTGCGCGACATCCTCGGCGTCCTGCGCGACTCGTACTGCCGCACCACCGGCATCGAGTTCATGCACATCCAGGACCCGAAGCAGCGCAAGTGGATCCAGGACCGGGTGGAGCGCCCGCACTCCAAGCCGGAGCGCGAGGAGCAGCTGCGCATCCTGCGCCGGCTGAACGCCGCCGAGGCGTTCGAGACCTTCCTCCAGACCAAGTACGTCGGCCAGAAGCGCTTCAGCCTGGAGGGCGGCGAGTCCGTCATCCCGCTGCTGGACGCGGTGCTGGACTCGGCCGCCGAGTCCCGTCTGGACGAGGTCGTCATCGGCATGGCCCACCGCGGCCGGCTGAACGTCCTCGCGAACATCGTCGGCAAGTCGTACGCGCAGATCTTCCGCGAGTTCGAGGGCAACCTCGACCCGAAGTCGATGCACGGCTCCGGCGACGTGAAGTACCACCTGGGCGCCGAGGGCACCTTCACGGGCCTCGACGGCGAGCAGATCAAGGTCAGCCTGGTCGCGAACCCGTCGCACCTGGAGGCGGTGGACCCGGTCCTGGAGGGCGTCTCCCGCGCCAAGCAGGACATCATCGGCAAGGGCGGCACGGACTTCACGGTCCTGCCGGTGGCGATCCACGGCGACGCGGCCTTCGCGGGCCAGGGCGTGGTGGCCGAGACCCTGAACATGTCGCAGCTGCGCGGCTACCGCACCGGCGGCACGGTCCACATCGTCATCAACAACCAGGTCGGCTTCACGGCGGCTCCCGAGTCGTCGCGCTCCTCGATGTACGCCACGGACGTGGCCCGCATGATCGAGGCCCCGATCTTCCACGTGAACGGCGACGACCCGGAGGCCGTGGTCCGCGTGGCCCGTCTGGCCTTCGAGTTCCGCCAGGCGTTCAACAAGGACGTGGTGATCGACCTCATCTGCTACCGTCGCCGCGGTCACAACGAGTCGGACAACCCGGCCTTCACCCAGCCGCTGATGTACGACCTGATCGACAAGAAGCGCTCGGTGCGCAAGCTCTACACCGAGTCCCTCATCGGTCGCGGCGACATCACCCTGGAAGAGGCCGAGCAGGCACTCCAGGACTACCAGGGCCAGCTGGAGAAGGTCTTCACGGAGGTCCGCGAGGCCACCTCGCAGCCGACGATCGTGGAGACCTCCGACCCGCAGGCCGAGTTCCCGGTCGCCGTGAACACCGCGGTGACCACGGAGGTCGTCAAGCGGATCGCCGAGTCCCAGGTCAACATCCCCGACCACATCACCGTCCACCCGCGTCTGCTGCCGCAGCTCCAGCGCCGGGCGTCGATGGTCGAGGACGGCACGATCGACTGGGGCATGGGCGAGACCCTCGCGATCGGCTCCCTCCTGCTGGAGGGCGTCCCGGTCCGCCTGGCGGGCCAGGACTCGCAGCGCGGTACGTTCGGCCAGCGCCACGCCGTCATCATCGACCGCAGCACCGGCGACGAGTACACGCCGCTGCAGTACCTCTCCGAGGACCAGGCGCGGCTCAACGTCTACAACTCCCTCCTCTCCGAGTACGCGGCGATGGGCTTCGAGTACGGCTACTCGCTGGCCCGCCCCGAGGCGCTCGTGATGTGGGAGGCGCAGTTCGGCGACTTCGTCAACGGCGCCCAGACGGTCGTGGACGAGTTCATCTCCTCGGCCGAGCAGAAGTGGGCCCAGACCTCCGGTGTCGTCCTGCTGCTGCCGCACGGCTACGAGGGCCAGGGTCCGGACCACTCCTCGGCCCGCCCGGAGCGCTTCCTCCAGATGTGCGCGCAGAACAACATGACGGTCGCCATGCCGACGTCGCCGTCGAACTACTTCCACCTCCTGCGGTGGCAGGTGCACAACCCGCACCACAAGCCGCTGGTGGTCTTCACGCCGAAGTCGATGCTGCGCCTGAAGGCGGCGGCCTCGAAGGCGGACGAGTTCACGACCGGTCAGTTCCAGCCGGTCATCGGCGACGCGTCGGTGGACGCGGCCGCGGTCAAGAAGGTCGTCTTCTGCGCCGGCAAGGTCTACTACGACCTGGAGGCCGAGCGTCAGAAGCGCGGCGTCACGGACACGGCGATCATCCGCATCGAGCGCCTGTACCCGCTGCCGGGTGCCGAGCTCCAGGCGGAGATCAAGAAGTACCCGAACGCCGAGAAGTACCTGTGGGCCCAGGAGGAGCCGGCGAACCAGGGTGCCTGGCCGTTCATCGCGCTCAACCTGATCGACCACCTGGACCTGGCGGTCGGCGCGGACGTCCCGCACGGCGAGCGCCTGCGCCGCATCTCGCGCCCGCACAGCTCGTCCCCGGCGGTCGGTTCCGCGAAGCGGCACCAGGCCGAGCAGGAGCAGCTGGTGCGTGAGGTGTTCGACGCGTAAGCGCCCTCGCGCGTTCTGTCCGGCCGGGCCGCATCCCCGCTTCGGGGGTGCGGCCCGGCCGTTTGCGCGCACATATCCTTGACGGCATGTACTTCACGGACCGTGGCATCGAGGAACTGGAGAAGCGGCGCGGCGAGGAGGAGGTCACCTTCGAGTGGCTGGCCGAGCAACTGCGGACCTTCGTCGATCTCAACCCCGACTTCGAGGTGCCGGTGGAGCGGCTGGCCACGTGGCTGGCGCGGCTGGACGACGAGGACGACGAGTAGACGAGCGGGAGAGGCGCCGGAGTCGTGGGCGGGAGTCGCGCGGGAGCCGGTCCGCCGCCGTCCGTTGATCAGCCCTCGGTGATCAGCCCTCCTGTGATCAGCCCTCCTGTGATCAGTCCTCCGGTGATCAGCCCTCCGGCGCGTCCGGCGATCAGTCGCGCGGGTGTGTGACGGCGTACGCCAGGCCCAGCGCGCCATGAGCCAGGAGCAGCGCTCCGGCCGTGGCCCAGCCCCAGCCGCCGCTGGAACGCCGTATCCCCCAGGCGATGAGCGGGACGCCCGCCGCCATCTGGGCGAGGGCCAGGGCGCGGGCCCTGGGGCCGCCGGTCCAGGGCATCCAGGGGCCCAGGCGGCTGTGGTCGACGGTGTCGCGTTCCGCGACCGCGTCGCGCCAGCCCGGCCATTCGACCGGGAGGCTGTCCGGCTGGAGCGCGGCGGCTTCCCGGAGTCGGTCGGCGGGCCGGCCGGGGGCGAGTTCCGGGGGCAGTGAGACGCCCACGCGCGCGAGGACCGCCAGCAGGCCGCGCAGACGGGCGCGGGCGTCGGCGGTGGCGTCGGGTTTCGTCAGCTGGTCGAGGGCCTGGAGGTCCAGGACGGGGTCGAGGCCCACGCGCGCGGCGAAGGTGCGCAGCGCCTCCTCCTCCCCCACCGGGAGGCCGCTCGCGAGCCAGACGAATCCGACCGGGCGGCGGAAGCCGGACGCGAGCGTGAAGCCCGCGTGGTCGGCGTCCCACCACAGGGCGAGAACGGGCCAGGGCGCGCCGACGGCGAGGGCCGTGGCCCAGCCGGTGACCACACGGTCGACGGGCTCGTCGGCGTCCCGCCACGGCCGGCCCTCGGGGACGAGAACACTCCATTCGTCGCCTGCCCGGGTGAGCTGCATCCGTTCCCGCAGCAGGTGGGCGACGGGGGCGACGGCCCCGGGCACCGCCCGGCACAGCAGCAGCGCCCCAGGGGCGGGACCGGCGCGGTCGGCTTCCGTCGGCATGGTCACACGCTAGGGCGAATCACTCCACTTTGAGCACTTTTGTACGCCTCGACATCCCCAGAACGAGTGTCTTGACTTTCCCTCGCCACGATATATCGTGAATGACAGAAGACGCGATATGGCGCGTCGTGTCGGGGAGGTCTGCACCATGTCCGAGTGGTCTGTCGCGGAGCCGAGGAAACTCACCCTCGACGAGCCCGTGAGCGAGCTTCACGTACGCCTCGTCAACGGAACGGTGAACGTGGTGGGCACGGACGAAGGTTCCGCCCGCCTGGAGGTCTCCGAGATCGAGGGGCCACCCCTGGTGGTGACCCAGGAGGGCGGCACCCTCACGGTGGCCTACGAGGACCTGCCCTGGAAGGGCTTCCTCAAGTGGCTGGACCGCAAGGGCTGGCGCCGCAGCGCGGTGGTCTCCCTGGCCGTTCCGGCCTCCACCCGGGTGGAGGTGGGGGTGGTCGGGGCGGCAGCCGTGATCTCCGGGATCGACGGACCGGCGGCGGTGAAGGGCGTCACGGGCGACACGACCCTCGTGGGCCTCTCCGGCCCGGTCCGCGCCGACACCGTCTCCGGGAGCGTGGAGGCCCAGGGCGTGACGGGCGACCTCCGGTTCAACTCGGTCTCGGGCGACCTCACGGTGGTCGAGGGCTCCGGCTCCTCCGTGCGGGCCGACTCGGTCAGCGGCTCCATGATCGTCGACCTCGACCCGGGCGGTCCCACGGACGTGCGGCTGACCAGCGTCTCGGGTGAGATCGCGATCCGGCTGCCGGACCCGGCGGACGCGGAGGTCGAGGCGAACACGGCGAGCGGCGCGGTCTCCAACGCCTTCGACGGTCTGCGGGTGCACGGCCAGTGGGGCGCCCACAAGATCACGGGCCGCCTGGGCGCGGGCACCGGCAAGCTGCGGGCGACGACGGTCTCCGGCTCGATCGCCCTGCTGCGCCGCCCCTCCGGGGAGGACGAGCCCGACGAACCGTGGGACACCCGGCCCGGCACCAGCAGCTCGGCGACCGACCCACAGGACGATCCGAAGGCAGCCTCGGGAGACAATTCCGTCTCCGACCGGGGCGCCGCCGACGCCGGCGTCCCGGCCGACGGCACGACCGACAAGAAGGTGCTCTGACATGCCCCCCGTCTTCGCCCACGGCCGCCTCCGCCTCTACCTGCTGAAGCTGCTGGACGAGGCCCCCCGACACGGCTACGAGGTGATCCGCCTCCTCGAGGAGCGCTTCCAGGGGCTGTACGCACCGTCGGCCGGCACGGTCTACCCCCGCCTGGCCAAGCTGGAGGCCGAGGGCCTGGTCACCCACACCACCGAGGGCGGCCGCAAGGTGTACTCGATCACGGACGCGGGCCGCGCCGAACTGGCCGACCGCAGCGGCGAACTGGCCGATCTGGAGCTGGAGATCCGGGAATCCGTCGCGGAACTGGCGGCGGAGATCCGCGCCGACGTGCGCGGGGCCGCCGGCGATCTGCGCCGCGAGATGCGCGCCGCCGCGACCGAGGCACGCCGGGACACCGGCACCAGGCCCCGTGGCGCGGAGGACGCCCCCTTCGGGGACTTCGGGCAGTACGGCGACAAGGAGGCCTGGCGCGTCGCCAAGGAGGAGATGCGGCGGGCCAGGCAGGAGTGGAAGGAACAGGCCCGCCGCGCCAAGGACGAGAGCCGCCGCGCCCGAGAGGACGCCCAGCGCGCCCGCCGCCAGGCGAAGGAGGCCCAGGAACAGGCCCGCGCCCAGGCCCAGGAGCAGGTCCAGCGCATCGCCCGCCGGGTCCAGGAGCAGGTCCAGGACCACTTCGCCCGCGGCGACTGGCCCACGGGACTGCGCGAGGGCCTGAGCGAACTGGCCAAGGAGGTCGGCGAGTTCGGCAAGGACTACGGCAAGGACTTCGGCTTCGACTGGAGCGGCACCGGCAAGCCGGCCTCGCAGCCGACGCCCTCACAGCCCGCCGAGGACTTCCCGGCCGCCTACGAACCCGCCTGGGCCCACGAGGACGCCACGGACTCCACCGGCGACCCCGCCCGCGACCTGGACCGCCTGCTCGACCGCTTCCGGGACGACATCCGCGACGCGGCCCGCGACCACGGCGTCACCCCCGACCAACTGCGCGACGCCCGCCGCCACCTGTCGACGGCCGCGGCCCACATAGGAGCCCTCCTGCGCACGCAGCAGAAGTAGCCGACCGGGGCACGGCCCTTCAGCCGGCCTTGGCCTCGCCACCACTGCCGTACAGCACCCGCACCACAGACTCGTACGTGACCCCGTGGTCGGCGAGGACCTCGGCCGGCACGCCCGGGCGCACGGTCAGGGCGAGCAGGATGTGCTCGTCCCCGATGTGCCGGTCCCGCTGGGCGAGGGCGACCCGCAGGGAGCGCTCCAGGACGTCCTTGGCGCCCCGCCCGAAGGAGGCCCGCCCAAACCACCACCCCTTGTCCTTCCGGTCACCGGCCATGGCACCGACTCCGTGCACCTCCTCCACCCGGGCGACGATCTCCTCCACATCGATCCCGAGCCCGGCGAGCGCGTCGGTCTCGGCCTGGGACAGCCCGGCCCGCCGCCGCGCCTCGCCCAGTGCCTGCCGCACGGACTCCCTCCGCTCAGGGAGCCCGAGAGCGGCGAGCGCGAACGAGCCTCGACTGCCCTCCCGATCGAGCAGCGCGAGCAACAGATGCTCCGGCTCCACGACCTGCCCGCCACCCCCGCCCTCCACAGAGGCCAACGCGCCCTTGACCACGCTCCGGGCGTCCTTCGTGAACCGCTCGAACATCAATGCCTCCCGTACTTCTTGTGCACGGCCTGCCGGCTCACACCGAGTTCGGTGGCAATCTCCTGCCACGACCAGCCCTGGTTGCGCGCGTTGCGCACCTGTACGGCTTCCAGCTGCTCCAGCAGCCTGCGCAGGGCGGCGACAGCCCGCAGACCGACCCGTGGATCACGGTCGCCCGCACGCTCGGCCAGATCGGTTGCTTCGGTCATGACGTCAACCTACGTTGACACCACACCCCTGTCAACCCCAGTTGACAACCCAAACGGCCGGCCCGAACCCGGACCGGCCGCCAGCACATTCCACCCAGCAGGAACTACGAATTCATGAGCACGAGCTTCCCGAACTGCTCACCGGACGCCAGCCGTTCGAAGCCCTCCCGCGCGCGGTCCATGGGCAGCACCTCGTCGATGACGGGCCGCACCCCGGTGGCGGCACAGAACGCGAGCAGGTCCTCCAGCTCGTCCTTGGTGCCCATCGTGGACCCGACGACCTTGAGCTCCAGGAAGAAGATCCGGGTCAGTTCGGCGTGCGAGGGCCGGTCACCACTGGTGGCACCGGAGATCACCAGCGTGCCGCCGGGCTTCAGCGACTTCACGGAGTGCGACCACGTGGCGGCCCCGACGGTCTCGACCACGGCGTCGACCCGCTCCGGCAACCGCGCGCCGGGCTCCAGGGCCTCCACGGCCCCCAGCTCCACGGCCCGCTTCCGCTTGGCCTCGTCCCGGCTCGTGGCGAAGACCCGGAGCCCGGCCGCCTTCCCCAGCACGATGGCGGCCGTGGCGACACCACCGCCGGCGCCCTGCACGAGGACGGAGTCGCCGGGCCGGACACCCGCGTTGGTGAACAGCATCCGGTACGCGGTCAGCCACGCCGTGGGCAGACAGGCGGCCTCCTCGAAGGAAAGCTCCTTGGGCTTGGGCAGGATGTTCCAGGTCGGCACGGCGACCTGCTCGGCGAAGGTGCCCTGGTAGCGCTCGGTGAGGATGGAACGGGGCTCCTTCGGGCCGACCCCGTGCCCGCTCTGTCCGATCACGGAGTGCAGGACGACCTCGTTGCCGTCCTCGTCGACGCCGGCGGCGTCACAGCCGAGGATCATCGGCAGCTTGTCCTCTGCGAGGCCGACGCCACGCAGGGACCACAGGTCGTGGTGGTTGAGGGAGGCGGCCTTGACCGTGACGGTGCTCCAGCCGGGACGGGCCTCGGGAGCCGGACGCTCTCCCAACTCCAGGCCGGCCAGTGGCTGGTCGCGGTCGATTCGGGCGGCGTAGACAGCGAACATGACCTTGACGATAGGTTCCGGACCGACTGCACGGAACCTCCGCCCCCTGTGAGACACACCCTCTTGCCAGGCACCCGGCGCCGGTGCTGGGTCCGGGCGGGCCCGCAACCCGGCGGAACGGGGTGCCGCTGGGCGGACCCGCAGCCGCCGACGCACGGAAGGGG
>NZ_WWIQ01000073.1:152384-170266 GCF_009862985.1 Streptomyces sp. SID5464
CCCCCCGGCACGGCCCCGACCCACCGCACCCGCGGAGGCGCCACGCGCGCCCCCACCGAAGCCGCACAGGCCGCCGCAGGTACCCCGCACCACCCGAACAGCCGCACCCAAACGGCAAAAGTGGCCCCGCCCACCCGGGCGGGGCCACTCACATCACCGCAGTCCACGCTCCGCGCTCCGCGCGACGCGCTACGGCGTCACCGCCGAGCCACACCCTCGGCCCGGGCAGCCGCCGCCACCGCAGCGGTCACCGCCGGCGCGACCCGCTCGTCGAACGGCGACGGGATGACGTAGTCGGCCGCGAGGTCGTCCCCGACCACACCCGCCAGCGCCTCCGCGGCGGCCAGCTTCATGCCCTCCGTGATCCGCGACGCCCGCACCTGCAGTGCACCCGCGAAGATCCCCGGAAACGCCAGCACGTTGTTGATCTGGTTCGGGAAGTCCGACCGCCCGGTCGCCACGACGGCCGCGTACTTGTGCGCGACCTCGGGGTGCACCTCGGGATTCGGGTTCGCCATGGCGAAAACGAACGCCCCGTCGGCCATCGACGCCACCGCGTCCTCCGACACCGTCCCACCGGACACCCCGATGAACACATCGGCCCCGGCCAGCGCCGCCTCCAGCGACCCGCTGATGCCCGCCTTGTTCGTGAATCCGGCCAGCTCCCGCTTCACCGGCGTCAGATCGTCCCGGTCCGCCGACACGACACCCTTGCGGTCGGCCACCGCGACATCCCCGATCCCGGCCTCGACCAGCATCTTCGCGATCGCGACACCCGCCGCACCGGCGCCGGAGATGACGGCCCGCAGCTCCCCCAGCGCCCGCTTGCTCAGCCGCGCGGCGTTCCGCAGGGCCGCCAGCGTCACGACCGCCGTACCGTGCTGGTCGTCGTGGAAGACGGGAATGTCCAGCGCATCCTGGAGCTTCCGCTCGATCTCGAAGCACCGCGGCGCCGAGATGTCCTCCAGATTGACGCCGCCGAACGACGGCGCGAGCCGCACCACCGTCTCGACGATCTCGTCGACGTCCGTGCAGTTGAGCGCGATCGGAACCGCGTCCACGCCGCCGAACTGCTTGAACAGAATCGCCTTGCCCTCCATCACCGGGAGGGAGGCCTCGGGCCCGATGTCACCGAGCCCCAGCACGGCCGTACCGTCCGTCACGACGGCGACGACCGACGACTTCCACGTGTAGTCGTGCACCAGCTCCGGCTGCTCCGCGATCGCGCTGCACACCTTCGCGACGCCGGGCGTGTACGCCAGGGACAGGTCGTCCTTGTCACGGACCGGCACCGTGGCCTGCACGGCCATCTTGCCGCCGCGGTGGAGCGCGAACGCCGGATCGAAGGAGTCGAGGGGCTCCGCACCGCCCTCGTGACCCGTATGGTCCGTCGTGCTCTCGCTGCGAGGATTGACGATCTCCGCTGCCACTTCGTTTTACCCCTTAAATCTTCATTGGTCTGAGGGTGGCCACTCCTGGTGAGGCGTGGGCGGGACCGCGTACGGCCGTGGTCGTGCTGTGTACGTGATACGTACGGGCGCATACGCGATGGGCGCGCCGCACACGCGCCCTGAGCCCCGGATGAGGGGTGTAAAGAACCTTCTTACCGGACGGACGGCGCCGACGACGAGTCCATAACGCGAAGGTCACACACGGGCGCCCTGACTCTTCGTCCAATATCGGGACAAGGTCTGGACAAACCCTTGACAACCGCTCAAGCGTCGGCGAATCCCTCGGGCCCCGTATCGGATTCCCGGGACATACCGAAGATCTTCCTGCCGGAAGGAATGATTCCCGCAGAAGGTCCGGCCGTGATGTACCGGAGTGGTGCGGTTCGGGGGTCGCCCGTTATCCGATTTTGACATGGCTGGCCCCCAGAATGGCGCAGTCCGAATGGCAAGATGCCGTAATCACACGAGGTCGCGACACTCGAAGACGTGTGTTCTCGTCGACCCACGGCACTGCCGGCACCGTCGGCAGTCCACGGCACTGCCGAACCCATCGGCAGCGCTCAGCCCCATCGGCAACTCCACCCATCCGCCGGAGGAACCCACCATGACCGCAAGCTCCACCCGTCGTACGACCGCCGCGCACTCCCGGCTAGCAGCGGTCGGTGCGATCGCGGTCGCAGGCGCGCTGATGCTCACCGGATGCGGTGACCAGACCAAGGACACCGGGAAGGACAGCGAGACCGCCACGGCCGCGGCCCCGCTCGCCGACAAGCTGCCGCAGTCGATCCGCGACAAGGGCGTCATCAAGGTCGGTGCGGACATCGCGTACGCCCCGGTCGAGTTCAAGGACAGCTCCGGCAAGGTCGTCGGCATCGACCCGGACATCGCGGCCGCCATGGGCAAGCAGCTCGGTGTCGACTTCCAGTTCGAGAACGGCACCTTCGACACGCTGATCACGGGCCTGCGCTCCAAGCGGTACGACGTCGCGATGTCCGCGATGACCGACTCCAAGGAGCGCCAGGAGGGCATCGACTCCAAGACCGGCAAGAAGGTCGGCGAGGGCGTCGACTTCGTGGACTACTTCACCGCCGGTGTCTCGATCTACACCAAGAAGGGCGACGACCAGGGCATCAAGAACTGGTCCGACCTGTGCGGCAAGAAGATCGTGCTCCAGCGCGGCACGGTCTCCGAGGAACTCGCCAACGCCGAGGCGAAGAAGTGCCCGGCCGGCAAGAAGCTCTCGATCGAGGCGTTCGACAACGACCAGCAGGCCCAGACGCGCCTGCGCGCGGGCGGCGCCGACGCCGGCTCGTCCGACTTCCCGGTCGCCGCGTACGCCGTGAAGACCTCCGGTGGCGGCAAGGACTTCCAGCTGGTCGGCGAGCAGGTCCAGGCCGCTCCGTACGGCATCGCGGTCGCCAAGAACCAGACGCAGCTCCGCGACGCCCTCAAGGCCGCGCTGGACGCGATCATCAAGAACGGCGAGTACGAGAAGATCCTCAAGAAGTGGGGCGTGACGGACGGCGCCGTCCAGGAAGCCACCATCAACGCCGGCGGCAAGTGACGCGACGCAGCGGCACTGAAAGGCAACACCCGTGACTGTTGACATCGACAAGACGTCGGGGCCGTCCGACACGCCCCCGGCCGGACCGGAGGCCATCAAGGCCATCCCGGTCCGGCACTACGGGCGGTACGTCTCCGCCGTCGTCGCCATCGCCCTGCTGGTCGGGGTCGTCTACGCGTTCTCCCAGGGCAAGATCAACTGGGGCGCAATCCCGGACTACTTCTTCGACGACCGCGTCCTGCAGGGCGTGGGCAGAACCCTCCTGATCACCGTCCTGTCCATGGTGATCGGCGTCGTCGGCGGCATCATGCTGGCCGTGATGCGCCTGTCGAAGAACCCGGTGACCTCGGCGATCTCGTGGTTCTACATCTGGTTCTTCCGCGGTACGCCGGTCCTGGTGCAGCTGGTGGTCTGGTTCAACCTGGGCCTGGTCTTCGAGTACATCAACCTCGGGCCGTTCTACAAGGACGAGTGGTCGGACTTCATGACCCCGTTCCTGACGGCGCTGCTGGGCCTCGGCCTCAACGAGGCGGCGTACATGGCGGAGATCTGCCGCGCCGGTCTGCTCTCGGTCGACGAGGGCCAGACGGAGGCGTCGCACGCGCTGGGCATGAGCCACTCCAAGACGCTGCGCCGGATCGTCATCCCGCAGGCGATGCGCGTGATCGTGCCGCCGACGGGCAACGAGGTCATCAACATGCTGAAGACGACCTCGCTGGTCTCGGTCGTCCAGTACTCCGAGTTGTTCCGCGTGGCCCAGGACATCGGGCAGACCTCCGGCGCCCCCGCCGAGATGCTGTTCCTGGCGGCGGCCTGGTACCTGCTGCTGACCTCGGTCTTCAGCATCGGCCAGTTCTACCTGGAGCGGTACTACGCGCGTGGTTCGAGCCGGTCGCTCCCGGCCACCCCGTTCCAGAAGATCAAGGCCAACCTGCTGTCCCTGTCGAACCGTCCGTCGGCGGGAGGTACCGCATGACTGCCATGGTCAAGGCCGAAGGCGTCCACAAGTCCTTCGGTCCCGTAGAAGTCCTCAAGGGCATCGACCTGGAGGTGAGGTCCGGCGAGGTGTTCTGCCTCATCGGCCCCTCCGGCTCCGGCAAGTCGACCTTCCTCCGGTGCATCAACCACCTGGAGAAGATCAACGCCGGCCGCCTGTACGTGGACGGGGAGCTGGTGGGCTACCGCCAGAAGGGCGACAAGCTCTACGAGCTGAAGGACAGCGAGGTCGCCCTCAAGCGCCGGGACATCGGCATGGTCTTCCAGCGCTTCAACCTGTTCCCGCACATGACGGCCGTGGAGAACGTCATGGAGGCACCGGTCCAGGTCAAGGGCGTGAGCAAGAGCCAGGCCCGGCAGCGGGCCCTGGAACTCCTGGACCGGGTGGGCCTGGCCGACAAGGCGGGCAGCTACCCCTCACAGCTCTCCGGCGGCCAGCAGCAGCGCGTCGCCATCGCCCGGGCCCTCGCCATGGACCCGAAGCTGATGCTGTTCGACGAGCCGACGTCGGCGCTCGACCCGGAGCTGGTCGGTGACGTCCTGGACGTCATGCGCGACCTCGCCGAGTCCGGCATGACGATGATCGTCGTGACGCACGAGATGGGCTTCGCCCGAGAGGTGGGCGACAGCCTGGTCTTCATGGACGGCGGTGTGGTGGTGGAATCCGGTCACCCGCGCGAGGTGCTGACGAACCCGCAGCACGAGCGGACGAAGTCGTTCCTGTCCAAGGTGCTCTGACGTCGCACACACCGAGGGGGCGGTACGGGAACTCCGTACCGCCCCCTTCGGCGTGCTACTTCATGGCGAGCAGCAGGGTGTCCGAGGGCGAGCACCACACCGGCCTGACCTCCGCGAACCCCTTTTCGCGCAGCACGCCCGCGTGCCACGCCACCGACGGCATGTCGCCGTCCGCGTGGTCGCCGTAGATCTCGTAGCGCCGGGCCGTGGGCTCCGCGAGGACCGGATCCTCGGCGGCGAGCTGCCACCACTCCGTCCAGCCGAGGACGCCGGATTCCCTGGCCTGTTCCATGCGGGCGTGGCGCTGTGCGCGCTCGGCGGCGTTGATCCGGGGAGTCGTCTCGTCGATCATGTGGTCCGCGTTCATGAAGACACCGCCGTCGCGGACCACTCCCGCGACCTGGCCGTAGAGGTCCGCGAGGGGTTCCCGGTGCAGCCAGTGCAGGGCCGTCGCGGTCAGGACGGCGTCGTACGAGTCGTACGGCAGCTTCGCCGGCCAGTCGGGGTCCTTGAGGTCGGCGGTGACGAAGCCGACCCGCTCGTCGTCCGCGAAGGTGCCCCGGGCGATGGCGAGGAGGGCCGGGTCGAGGTCGACGCCGGTGCTGGTGGCCTCCGGGAACCGGGCGAGCAGCCGGGCGGTGATGCTGCCCGTGCCGCAGGCGAGGTCGAGCACGCGCGGGGCGGTGCCCACGAGGGCCTCGACCATGTCGAGCATGATCCGGAAGCGTTCCTCGCGGTCGGGCAGGTACCACTCCTGCTGCCGGTCCCAGCTCTGCTGCCAGGCCTGCCAGTCGGTGGTGGCCGTGGTGATGTCCGCGTCCGTCATCGAGCCCCTCCCTCGTAATACCCTGGAAGCACAATCAGCTGTTACAAGTGCGCGCTCACGACAATAAAGCCCCTCCGTAAGGACTACAAGTGGAACTGGCCTATTACTCGGACTATGCCGTGCGCCTCGTCAACACGGAGGAACCGGCCCGGGGCAAGGACTCCCTGACGTCGGTCGAGGCGGTCCGCGAGCTGTTCGGCGCCCAGCAGTCGGCGGCGCGCCGCGCCACGGACGCGGACGTGACCCGCTTCCGCTCGGTCCGGACCCGGCTGCGCGCGGTCTTCGAGGCGGCCGACAGCGGCGACGAGCAGCTCGCCGTGGACCTGCTGAACTCACTGCTGCTGGAGTTCCCGGTGAGCCCGCAGATCTCCGGGCACGACATCCGCGACGACGACGGCCGCCCCCTGTGGCACATGCACCTGGCGGACCACCCGTCCAACGCGACCGCGGGCTACGCGGCGATCGCGGCGATGGGGCTGGCGTTCCACCTGACCGAGTACGGCGTGGACCGGCTCGGCCTGTGCGAGGCCGCGCCCTGCCGCAACGCCTACCTGGACACCTCCACCAACCGCTCCCGGCGCTACTGCTCCGACCGCTGCGCCACCCGCGCCAACGTGGCGGCCTACCGCGCCCGCAAGCGCCTCGAAGCGACCCGGCCCGACCTGCCCGAGAACACGGGCCTGGCGGCCGACAGCGCCCAGCCCAGCAGCGCCCAGGGCGAACGCAGGCCGGGCCTGCGCGGCCGGTAGCGGAACCGGACCCGTCCCAGCACCAGGTCGTCGGGCACGACGCCGTAGTCGGTGCTGTCACCGCCGGCGTACGCGTTGTCCCCGAGCACCCACCAGCCGTTCTCACGCCGCTGGGCGATCCGCTTGACGACCAGCAGGTCCTGCTGGAAGGGGTGCCGCAGCACGACGACGTCACCTGGCTTGATCCGGGCTCCGTAGTGCACCAGGAGCCGGTCCCCGTGGTACAGCGTGGGCACCATGGACGGACCGGTCACCTCGGCCACCCCGAAGGGCGCGGCCGACCTCCCCCGCTCGGACTCCTGCGACAGCTCCGGCATCACCCGGCACCTCCCCGGTTCTTCGTCCACCAGTCTCAGTCTCACCCCGGACTTTTGTCCTAAGCCCATGGGGGCACTCGCGAAAACCGCTCCCCCACGGAGTAATGTCCCCTGTGAGAAGACGATCACGAGGAAGGAATGCTCCATGCTTTCCCGCCTGTTTGCCCCCAAGGTCAAGGTCAGCGCACACTGCGACCTTCCCTGCGGTGTGTACGACCCTGCCCAGGCCCGCATCGAGGCGGAGTCGGTGAAGGCCATCCAGGAGAAGATGGCCGGCAACGACGACCCGCACTTCCAGGCGCGTGCCACCACCATCAAGGAGCAGCGCGCGGAGCTCGCGAAGCACCACGTGTCCGTGCTGTGGAGCGACTACTTCAAGCCGCCGCACTTCGAGAAGTACCCCGAGCTGCACCAGCTGGTCAACGACACCCTCAAGGCCCTCTCGGCCGCCAAGGGTTCGACCGACCCGGCGACCGGCCAGAAGGCGCTGGACTACATCGCCCAGATCGACAAGATCTTCTGGGAGACCAAGAAGGCCTGATCTTGAATCATGCCCCCTGACCTGCGATTTCTCTGGTTGCAGCGTCTCCTGGTCCGCACCCGGTCCACAGGCCGCCGAAAACGGCGTCCATGACGGTCCGGGTGCGGCCTTTTTCTTCCTGCCATCCACTCCGCCTTCCAGCGGCGGCGGTTGAGGGGCTCTCCCGCCGGCGCCGAGCGGCACGAGGGACGCGAAGAGAGAATCAGCCACCGCGAGCCGGCGTGCGCACCGGAAACTCACTCTTCTTTCACACCAGTCACACAGTGAACTGGCAGATGAACAGGGGGACATGCCGACCCCTGACCTCTCGCCGACTGTATGACGCGTTCACGCCATTCCTCCGTCGCACCACCTGGGTCTCTTGACCCTCAGCTTTGGCCTGTGCCTATGGTGACCTCCGCAAACGCAGCGTGACCAAGCTGCCAGACAGTGCGTCACCCAGCACATGGGGGGACGCCGTCGCCATGGGGGGATACATCGTCATGCCTCGGTGCCGGGCTTTTGGCGCACGCCGATTCGGCCTTGCCTGCCTGCCCGCCTTCATACGGCTCCCCTGACACCTAGCGCAGTGAACTGCCTGGGCTGACATGCGCGGCTCTGCTCCCTTTTATCCCCATTCACTCACGTTTTTGAGAACTCCGACCGCTGGAGGAGAAGCCGCCACATGGCTGATGAGAAGGTTCTCGCTGCCCAAAAATGGGTCAACGCCACCTACGGCAAGGTGTCGGGCTACGCGAAGTGCCCCGAGGACGGAAAGACCGGCTGGGCCACCATGTACGCCCTCACCATGGGGTTACAGCACGAGCTCGGCATCAGTCCCGTCGTGGCGAGCTTCGGGGACGGCACCCTAGCCAAGGTCACCGCGCTCGGCACCATCGGCCTCGGGTGGAAGAAGAACGCCAACATCGTCAAGATCATCCGCCACGCCCTGTTCTGCAAGGGCTACTGGGGCGGCGACACGGCGGTGGCCCAGTTCGACACGGACGCCGCGGCGGCGGTCGACAAGGTGAAAGAGAACATGGGCCTGCCCAAGGACGGCGGGGTGGTCCAGGCGAAGGTGCTCAAGGCCCTTCTCAACATGGACGCCTACATCACCGTCGCCGGAGGCACGGACAAGATCCGGTCCATCCAGCAGTGGCTGAACAAGAACTACTGGACGAAGAAGACGTTCTTCATAGGCCCCGCTGACGGGATCTACTCGCGGGACGTGCAGCAGTCGCTGATGAAGGCGATCCAGCTGGCGATCGGCATCGCGGAGACGGACGCGAACGGCAACTTCGGTCCCGGCACGCAGTCCGGCATCAAAGCGCACACCGTCGGCCCCGGGTCGTCCGGCCTGTTCGTCCAACTCTTCTCCGCGGCCTGCGTGTTCAACGAGCCCGTTCCCGGATACGGCGAGCCCGACGCCGCCACCCACTTCACCGACACATGGGATGCCGACGTCGAAGGCTGGGTGAAGGCGTTCCAGACGTTCTCCCAACTCCCCGTCACGGGAAAGGGCGACTACACCACCTGGGCGCAGCTCCTGGTGTCCATGGGAGACCCCGACCGGCCGGCCACGGCTTCCGACACCGCCTACACGATCACCCCCTCCCGCGGCGCCAGGATGTACGCCGACGGCTACCGGTATGTCGGCCGGTACCTCAACGAGGCCTCGGCGGGCGGCGGAACGAAGATGCTGGAGCCGGGCGAGCTCGACAACATCTTCAAGGCCGGGCTGCGCGTTTTCCCGATCTTCCAGGACCACGGCAGGAGCCTGTCGGAGTACTACTGGGGCAATGGTTACAAGCACGGCCAGTGGGCCCATGACCAGGCCGCTCACTTCGGCTTCAACCGGGGCACGGTGATCTATTTCGCTGTCGATTACGACGCGACGCAGGAGGACATGCCGCGCATCCAGGAGTACTTCCGCGGAGTCACCTCCGGCCTCGCCTCGAAGGGCAAGCGGTACCTCCACGGCGTGTACGGTTCCCGGAATGTGTGCGCGGAGGTGACGAAGGAGAGCTACGCCGCATACTCGTTCGTCTCCGGCATGTCCTGGGGTTTCTCCGGCAACCTCGGCTTCCCCCTGCCGGCGAACTGGTCGTTCAACCAGATCAAGGAATACAAGGTCACCAACGGCAGTGACACCTTCTGGCTGGACCGCGACGCGCACCGGGCCGGCTCCGACAACAGCCAGAAGGACGTCAACCGTGTCGTGTCCCCCGCCGCGGACTTCCTGGCGAACATCGACCGGCTCTACAGCCTGGCCAAGAGCTACGGAAAGGGCGACCCGAACCGGTTGGTCACGGACTATTACCGGCAGGAGCGCTACGCGGGGCGCGAGTGGAAGAACCTGATCGGCGAAGTCGACTGGGCGTTCATCGAGTACGCCAACAGCCGGGGCGTTGAGCTGCTGTCCGACTTCACCGACCCCTTCACGGGGCAGACCATGGGCCCACAGCACCTGCTGGCCACCGCGGCCGGACACATGATCAAGCCGCCACTGTCCGACAAGCGCAAGGCCAACCGGGGTGACGTGGCCGGGTGGGCAGGCGACCTGATGACGTTCTACGGGGAATGGCGTCGCGACAGTGACTCCTTCGCCAACGGCTACACCTACTGCACCGAACGCCTCGGCAAGATCGGCGTGGCCTCCTCATTCGGCTTCAACGACCTCGTCGAGGACGCCGACGGGTTCCTCCTGGCCGAGAAGATGCGATCCGGTGTGCCCATCACCACGGCCGTGCGCGAGCACTACGAGAAGTCCGGCGGGATAACCCGCTTCAGGGACTACCTCGCCAAGCGGTTCGGCACCTCGCAGGCCACCGCAGTGGACGCCGCGTTCCACATCCTCACGTCGATCGACGATCCGCTCGTCAATGTCGGACGTATCTTCCTCGAACAGCAGACGGGCGGAGCCGCCATGGTCTATTCCCACCTGCTTCCCGAGGACAGGCTGAGGAATTACTGCCTCGGCTTCGCCGAAGCGCTGATCGCTCGCGCCGGGCTTGAGGCCCGCAGCCAGGCGAAGATGAAGTCCAACCACGCCAGGCTGTTCGCGGACGGTGCGGACTGATGGATTCCTGGATCCTGGCGGTGCTCTTCGTCGGCTTCGGTCTGGCCTTCGTACGCGTCCGGAAGGGCCGACGTCTTCTCGGCCTGCTCAAGGCATCCACCGCCACGGGGACCCTCTGCTACCTGCTCGGCTGGTCCCAGGTCCACTTCGCCTTCCCGTCGCATGCCTGTCCCGACTTCTTCGACAGGCGCCCCATCGTCCGCTTCGACCGCTACGAGGACGGCGTTTTCCCGCTGCACGCCACCTGCCACTGGGACGACGGCGCGCGGAAGGAACTCGTGAGCGGCTGGGTCAATCCACTCCTGTTCACCTGTATGGCCGTGCTGACCGGCTGCCTGGTGACGTTGGCGGTCCTTACCTACCGCCGCTACCGGAAAGGACACACGCGTTGAGCGACACCGCTCACATACTCACCCGCCGTCAGACTCTCGGCCTGGCCGCCGGTCTCACGGCAGGAGCGCTCCTCGCGACTGCTCCCACCGCTGCCGCATCCGCTCCCGGGCCGAACGCGTGGCCTGGCCGACGGTCCGAGAACGGCTGGCCCGTCGTGGACGGTGACCGCATCGCGCTCTTCCGCGTCGAAGGCACCGCCGTCGACGTGCCGCTGCTGAAGGGCGACGTGGCCACGGTGCTGCTCCACGTGGTCCGCCGGTTCGCGTACGAGATCGACATGCTCCGCCCCGGCGACGTTCGGGGCCACACCGACCGCGGCGCTGTCGCGGCCGGCTTCGAGTCGAACCACCTGTCCGGTACCGCGATCGCGGTACGCCCGCTCTTCTATCCGCTGGGAGCGCAGAAGGGCACCGGCCTGTCCGATCTGGAGAGGGTCGTCGTCGCGGACATCCTCGCCGACTGCCAGGGCGTCATCGCCTGGGGCGGACACGCAAAGCCGGTCAAGGAGTCCCACTTTCAGATCGACGTGCACCCCGGTGATCCCAGACTTGCCCAGCTAGCCCGCCGGATCCGTGGCGAGGATGCAGGCCCGGGATCCGGCGCCGGATCGATCGACCCGTTCCTCCCGAGCCGCCGGAAAAATGCCGCGGCTTACCTCTGAACCAGTCCAGTCCTCAGCACCAGTCCAGTCCTCGAAGAAGGGAACTCGGAGTTCCATGCGCACACTGCTACGCGCCGTTGCCCCGGCCGCTGCTCTCCTCTCCGCTCTCGTAGCCGCTCCCCAGGCCGTCGCGGAGGACCACGCTTCCACGGGCACCGGCATGGTCGTCCCTGGGACCGGCGTCCAGTTCTCCGAAGCCGGCGCGCGCAACCCACAGACCCGCGCCGCCGCAGCCGAGGACCTGGCGGCGGTCCGCGCCACAGCCTCGCTGTGCGGAAGCGGATACGAGCTGGAAAGAGCGGAACGCCTTCCCGACGAACGGCGCTTCGGGACCCTGTTCACCTACACCAAGCACACGACCGGCAGGCACGGGGCGTGCGCGGTCTTCGACAACAACCTCGGCACCGCGAAGAAGATGAAGCTCAAGCTGTGCCCGAACAAGACCGATGTGCCGTGCAAGGTGGACGAGGGCACCTTCTCGCAGTACGCGGGGCCGGTGAAGTACGAGACCACCGGCAGCGACTCGGTGGACTGCGCCTCGGTGACGGCCATCATGTGGTCGAACGGTGTCGCGATCATCGACCGGGAAAAGACCGTCGCGGCATGTGACTGATCACCACCAACCGAAGGGGTCCGGCCGGGAGGACCGGCCGGGCCCCTTCGGCGTGGGACGGTCGGTGCCGGTCAGTGGAACTGCGGGACGATCAGAGCGATCCCGTACGCCACCACGGCCGCGCAGGCGAGGAAGCACAGCGTCGCCTGGGTGAGGCCGAGGGCGGAGGTACGGCCCTGCTGTTCGCGGGCGCCCTCCAGTTGGGCGAGGCCGAGGACGCCGAGGGCGAAGACGACGACCACCGCGACGGTGACGCCGATGCTCACCGCGGTGACCTGGCCGAGTGCGGTCCAGTCCAGATGCATGTCGACTCCCCTTCGTTCAGGCGGCCGTGCCGACCTTGGCCGGCGGCTCGGTGCGGATGGTGACCTCGTGCGTGTCGTTGACGTTGTGCGCGTGCACCGGGTTGCGGCGGGAGACGACCACGATGCCCGTGGCGAGGGCCGCGCCGACCAGGGCGACGACCGCCGTACCGAGGTCGCCGCCGCTCTGCACCACGCTCGCGGCCAGGCCACCGACCAGCGCGGCGGCGGGCAGCGTGATCAGCCACGCCACCGCCATGCGGCCCGCGACGCCCCAGCGGACCTCCGCGAGCCTGCGGCCGAGCCCCGCGCCGAGGATGCTGCCGGAGGCGACCTGAGTGGTGGACAGGGCGAAACCGAGGTGTGCGGACGTCAGGATGACGGCGGTGGAGGCGGTCTCGGCGGCGAAGCCCTGCGGCGACTGGATCTCGGTGAGACCCTTGCCCATGGTGCGGATGATGCGCCAGCCGCCGAGATACGTGCCGAGGCCGATGGCGATGCCCGCGGACGCGATCACCCACAGGGGCGGCCCGGCGTTGTGGCCGAGCGCCCCGGCCGAGATCAGGGTGAGGGTGATGACGCCCATCGTCTTCTGCGCGTCGTTCGTGCCGTGGGCGAGGGAGACCAGCGAGGCCGAGGCGATCTGACCGATCCGGAAGCCCTTGGTCACGGAGTCCTTGCGGGCGCGGTCGGTGAGCCGGTAGGCGAGGTAGGTGGCCAGCAGCGCGGCGGCACCGGCCACGACCGGCGAGGCCACCGCCGGCACCAGCACCTTCTCGACGACCTTGTCGAAGTTGACGCCGTGGCTGCCCGCCCCGACCCACACGGCCCCGATCAGCCCGCCGAACAGGGCGTGCGAGGAACTCGACGGCAGTCCCAGCAGCCAGGTCAGCAGATTCCAGAGGATCGCGCCGACGAGCCCCGCGAAGATCATGCCCGGGGTGACGAGGGTGTCGTCCACGATGCCGCCCGAGATGGTCTTGGCGACCTCGGTGGACAGAAAGGCACCGACCACGTTGAGGACACCGCTGATCAGGACCGCCGTACGGGGAGCGAGTGCGCCGGTGGCGATGGACGTGGCCATCGCGTTCGCCGTGTCGTGGAATCCGTTGGTGAAGTCGAAGGCTAGCGCCGTCACGATGACGACCGCCACGAGGAACGTGATGTGGTCCATTCCTGAATGCAAACAAGTGCAGGCCAATAGGCGGGGAACGGCGAGGCAAAGGCTGGTCAAGGTTCACGCGGGTGGCGGCGACGTCGCCCCTCCACCAGCGCGCACCTGCGGATCCTTCCCGAACCACGGCAGACCCTCATGCCCACGTCCCCACGCTAGTCCCTCAACCGCGCGGCCCGTGCCTGGAGGTAACGGTGCTCGGGCAGGCTGAGGGTCTGCGCGGCCGCCGACTCGTAGGCGGCCCGGGCGGCTTGGGGGTCGCCCGCGCGTTCCAGGAGGTGACCCCGTACGGCGTCCACGCGGTGCCCTTTCAACTCGCCTGCCAGGGCGTCCAGTTCGACCAGGCCGGCGTGCGGGCCGTGGACCATGGCGACGGCGACCGCGCGGTTGAGTCGTTCGACGGGGCCGGGGACCAGACGGACGAGGACGTCGTACAGGCCCAGGATCTCGGTCCAGTCCGTCGCCTCGGGTGAGGGCGCCTCGTCGTGGACGGCGGCGATCGCGGCACGCAGCTGGTACGGCCCGGGCCGACCCTGGGACAGCGCCGAGGTGACCAGCGCGACACCCTCCTCGATCGCGGCCTTGTCCCACCGGTCCCGGTCCTGCTCGTCGAGGGGGATCAACTCGCCGTGCGGTCCGCTGCGCGCATCGCGGCGGGCGTCGGTGAGCATCATCAGCGCGAGCAGGCCGGCCACCTCACCGTCGTCGGGAAGCAGCCGGTGGACCGTACGGGCCAGGCGTACGGCCTCGCCCGCGAGGTCCCGGCGCTGGAGAGCGGCTCCGGAGGTGGCCGTGTAGCCCTCGTTGAAGATGAGGTAGAGGGTCTGGAGGACGGACGGCAGCCGCTCTTCCCAGCGCTCCGGGCGACCGAAGCGCACGCCCCGCACCTTGTGCTTGGCCCGGCTGATCCGCTGCGCCATCGTCGCCTCCGGCACCAGGTACGCGCGGGCGATCTCCGCCGTGGTCAGACCGCCGACGGCGCGCAGCGTGAGCGCGATCTGGGCGGGCGGCGTCAGGTCCGGATGGCAGCACAGGAAGAGCAGCGAGAGGGTGTCGTCCTCGCGGGGAGCCCGCTCCCCGGGCGGCGGTGCGGTGAAGGCGTCGCGGGGCGTGAGCGCCGCCGCCCGCTCCTCGCGCTGCCGCCGCGCCTCCTCGCTGCGCAGGGCGTCGGTCAGTCGCCGCGACGCGACCTTGATCAGCCAGCCGCGCGGATTGCCGGGCACGCCCGCCTCGGGCCACTGCCCGGCCGCCGCGAGCAGCGCCTCCTGTACGGCGTCCTCGGCGGCGTCGAAGTGCCCGTACCGCCTGACCAGCGCACCGAGGACCTGCGGCGCGTCACGGCGCAGCAGGTCCTCGATCTCGGGTGTGCTCCTCACCGGCGCGCCCGTCGGCGTATCCAGGCCCTCAGATCTCCCCGGAGCCGTCCATGATCGGACGGATCACCACCGGGTGGTCGGGGGCGCCGGCCGGCTGGGGACACCGGGCGACACGCTCGGCGATCTCGGTGACCCGATCCAGGCTCTCGCACTCCAGGACCCAGTAGCCGGCCAGCAGCTCCTTGGTCTCGCTGTACGGCCCGTCGGTGATCACTGCCTTGCCGTCGTCACCGAGGGTGACGTGCCGGGTCTGCGCCGGTTCGGCCAGGCCTTGCCCGTCGACGAATTCGCCCGTCTCGGAGAGGTCGTCGTTGATGGCGCCCATGTAGGCGAACATGGCCTGGAGTTCTTCCTCGCTCCACGCGGGGGAGTTCGCCGACGCCCTGCCGCGCATGGCCTCGTAGTCCGCCTGTGTGCCCTGCACCATGACCAGGTACTTCATCAGTCCGCTCCTTCGGCTCTCACCGCCCTGGCGGGCGGCTCTCACAGGGGACGTCGGAGCCGGGCCGGGATTCTCGACACGAGCTCAGGAATTTTCCGCGACAGTTTCTCCTGGGGCGTCTTCGGGCGACGTCGTCGCAGGTGAGGCGGTGCGCTCGGCGGACCGGGGCGGGGCGGTGCTCCGGGTGTCCTCGGCGGCCTGATCGCCCTCGGCGGTTTCCGCTTCGTAGGCCCCGCACTCGGGGTTGCGGCAGGGACCCGCCACCCACAGCGGGACCCACGCGCCCAGCGTCTTGTGGCGCCGGACGACCGTTTCCACTGGCTGTCCGCAGGTCGGACAGACATGTCCTTCGCTGCCCATGTCCTCAGGGTAGGCCGGTCGGCGGCTCAGCGCTTCCTGCTGTAGGTGCGCACCAGCACCCCGTTGCCGAACGTGCGCACCGACTCGAGGGTGAACTCCGAGATCGCGAATCCGGAACCGAACATCGGCATGCCCGCGCCGTACACGAGCGGGTAGGTCTTGATGACGAGCTCGTCGATCTCGTCGAGCAGTTCGCCCGCGATCCGCGAGCCACCGCACAGGTAGATGCCGAACTCGCCGTCCTCGGCCTTCAGTTCGCGGACCTTGCCGACGAGGTCGTCCGCGATGATCTCGACGTTCGGGTCGGGCGACTCCTTCAGCGTGCTGGAGGCGACGTATTCGCGCAGGTGGGCATAGGGGCTGGTGATGCCCTCCCTCAAGGCGAGCTCGTAGCTGCCGCGGCCCTGGACGACGGTGTCGAACCGCTTGTTCGGCAGGTCGTCGAAGCCGAGGGCCCGGCGGCCCTGGGTGGCCGCGGTCTCCGGATACTCCGTCTTCAGGAAGGCGAGGAACTCCCCGTCGACGAAGCGGAGCATCGACGTCGCGTCGCCGCCCGGGTCCCCGATGAAGCCGTCGATGGAGCAGGCGATGAAGTACGTGAGCTTTCGCAAGCCGGTCTCATTTCGTAGGCTGCCGCTACAAGGACTTCAGTTGTAGTACTCCTGATGTAGTGGTTGCAAGGGATTATCCGCGAACCGTGGAAAGTGGGAGAAGGGACTCCGCATGGTCAGCAATCCCGGGCGCAGGGCCGCGCTCGTCGACGCCGGCGTCGAGGTGCTCGCGCGCGAGGGAGCACGCGGGCTGACGTTCCGCGCGGTGGACGCGGAGGCCGGCGTGCCCCTGGGCACGGCCTCCAACTACTTCACGGACCGCGGCGACCTGCTGCGCCAGATCGACACCCGGCTGCACGTACGGCTCGCGCCCGACCCCGACGTGGTCGCCGAGCTGATGACCCGCCCCAAGGACCGCTCACTGGTCACGGCGTTCATGTACGACCTCATGGCCCGCGCGACCCGCGACCGCACGGGCTATCTGGCCCTCATGGAACTGCGCCTGGAGGCCACCCGGCGTCCCGAACTGCTCGCCTCCTACACCAAGTCGGTGCGCGGTGACCTGGAGGAGGCCATGGAGTTCCACCGGACGGCCGGCCTGCCCGGCGGCGACGAGTCCGTCGCCGTGCTGTACCTGGCCATGCTCGGCCTCCTCCTGGAGCATCTGACCCTGCCGGGCGTCCTGGAGGGTGTACTGCCCGGAGTGAGCGTGCCGGAGGGGCTGGTGCAGAAGATCGTGGCGACGGTGCTGCCGGAGGGGGAGGAGGCCGGGGGCTGACCGGCCGGGGGAGGTTGGGTCCGGCCGGCCCGGGGGCGGAGGGGCCATGCCGGCCGGGAGGGTCGGAGGGGAAGTCGGCCGGGAGGGCCAGACGGGCCAGGGAAGGGGGCCCGTCAGGCCGGGGGCCGGTCAAGCCGAGGCCCGTCAGGCCACGGGGCCCGTCAGGCCACGGTGTCGGTCGGACCACGGGGCCGGCCGGGCCGGGGGTCGGCGGAGAGTCAGGACGCCGTCCCTGCGGGACGGGGTTCGCGCCACATCGGCCACATGGTCGGGCCGCCCTCCGGGAGGTCGAGCACCGGGCCGGCGAGTTCGAAGCCGAGGCGCTCGTACAGCTTGCGGCTGCGGGCGTTGCTCGCCTCCAGGTAGGCGGGCAGTCCCTCGCGATCGCAACGGTCGAGGACCGACGCGATGAGCGCCGTGCCGAGACCCTCACCCTGTCGGCCGGGGGCGACGCCGATCATCCACAGGTACTCGTGGGCCCGCCCGGAGGGGTGGATGGCGGCGGTCAGCCGGCCGATCGCCTCGATGCGTTCGTTGTCCGGGTCGACGGCGTGCCGCACCTGGGCCGGACCGTCGTCCTCGGCGTCGCCGTCATGGTCGTCGGCCGGCATGGAGAGCCACAGCGCACAGGCCGAGCCGTCCTCGGTGAGGTCGATACGCCCGGCCGCGAGCACGATGTCGGTGAAGGCGGCCATGAGTGCGGGATGGTTGGCACGACGGTCCTCCGCCCCTGGGAAGACCCAGCCGCTCACGGGGTCGTCCTGGAACGCCTCGTCCAGCAGCCGGACGACCAGGTCCCGGTCGCCCTCGCCCGCCGTGCGGATCGCCACACCCATGTCCCGCCCCTTCACTCGTCCGACGGGCGTTGATCGTAGGGCGGTTGGGAGCCGCCCCGGCGAACGGGGCGGGAGCTTGGCGGGATTTCATCGAACAGTTGCCCAAAGCGGCTGTAGTCACCGGCCTTAGAGCTCCTAACGGAATGCGGTTCGTAG
>NZ_WWIQ01000073.1:170371-171265 GCF_009862985.1 Streptomyces sp. SID5464
GAGCTCCTAACGGAATGCGGTTCGTAGGCGGCGCCAGCAGATCAGTGAGCATGCGAGCTTGAGGAATGCCTCGTGGATGTCGTCGCGGATCTCCCAGCGGATCCGCAGGCGGCCGAACCAGTGCAGCAGCGCAATCGTCTGCTCGACCACCCACCGTTTCGTGCCGAGGCCGGAGCCGTGCTCGGTGCCGCGGCGGGCAATGACGGGCTTGATGCCCTTCGCCCAGACCTGGCGGCGATAGCAGTCGTGGTCATAGCCCCGGTCGGCGTAGACCTCTCTCGGCCGCTGCCGGGGCCGGCCGCGTTTGCCTCGGATCGGCGGGATCGCCGCCAGCAGTGGCAGGAGCTGGGTGATGTCGTTGCGGTTGCCGCCGGTCAGGGTGACGGCGAGTGGGACGCCGGTGGCGTCACAGATCACGTGGTGCTTGGAGCCCGGTCGGCCTCGGTCGACCGGGCTCCGGCCGGTTTTGGGCCGCCCTTGAGCGCCCGGATGTGCGAACTGTCGATCACCGCCCGGGACATGTCCAGGCGGTCCGCCGCCCGCAGCTCGGCCAACAGCACCTCGTGCAGCCGCTGCCACACCCCGGCGTTGTTCCAGTCCCGCAGGCGTCGCCAGCAGGTCATCCCCGAGCCGAAGCCCAGCTCGGCAGGCAGCCACTCCCATCTGATGCCGGTGTACAGGACGAACAAGATCCCGCACATCACCTTGCGGTCATCCAACGCCCTTCGGCCCGGGTGCCGATGCCGCCACTGCCGGACAGGCAGCAGAGGCTCGATTCGAGCCCACAACTCATCGTCGACCAGCCATGGTTGGGGATCGCGCTTCCTCACACTCAAGCAACCGACCCACTCCGTTGAAGGACACGGTCATCCCGCATTCCGTTAGGAGCTCTTA
>NZ_WWIQ01000073.1:171379-182060 GCF_009862985.1 Streptomyces sp. SID5464
TCATCCCGCATTCCGTTAGGAGCTCTTACAGTCAGGCAGTCACTCGGCATTCGTCTCCCCCCCTTGGGAGCTGGCATCCTGCTCGTCGCTTTCTTCCTCGCCCAACTCACCATCCACGTAGCTTGAAGCGGACTGTGCAAGGGTCGTTCGTTGGGCACACCGCACGACGACGCCCGAGTGGCGAGAGGCTGGTGGCGCTCGGACTGGTGTCCCCCGCTTCCTGCCATGACCGCCTGCAGCGCGTACATACGTGCGTTTGTGATCTTCAGATGCACGCGGACGACAGCGCAGGATGTGAGCGTGATCTGAAGATGCGGGGTGCATCCGTTCGAGTGACCCTAGAAGCAGGGGTTCCTGCTGCCCGCCAGGTCCGGCGGCTTTCAGGCGTCCTCATCGTGCTCGCGCCGAGCCGGGGCGGCATTCCACAGCGAGGAGCAAGGGAGTGGCCCATGAGTGACGCAGTGCAGAGCGGTCGTGTCCGGCAGACCGGACAGACAGCGAAGGAACAGGCCTCGGCCACGGCCGATCAGGCCCAGCAGGCGGCTGGTGAGGTGACCGCTACTGCTGTGGAGCAGGCCCGCACGGTGGCAGAGGAGGCCCGGGAGCAGGCCGGCACGGTGGTACGTGACCTGCGGGGCCGGGTAACGGAGGAGACCGAGGAGCAGGCGCGGCGAGCCGCTGGGACGCTGCGGCAGTGGGCTGACGACCTGGGCGGTATGGCGCAGAAGGCGTCCGGCGACTCCCCGGCCCGCTCTTTGGTGACCAAGGCCGCCCTCAAAGGTCACCGCGCGGCGGACTACCTGGAGAACAACGGTGTGGGGGGTCTGATGGAGGATCTGCAGGGGTTCGCGCGCCGTCGGCCGGGTGTGTTCCTGAGTGCGGCCACGTTGGCCGGAGTCGTCGTCGGTCGGCTGGCCAAGGCGGGTACGACGGGCCAGCCGTCGCAGCAGCAGCCGGTACCGGATGGTGAGGAAGGCATGGTCGGCGTGCCGGAGGAGGCCGTGCGGCCTGATGTCCCGAGTTATCCGGGGGTGTGAGATGGCATCGGTTTCGCCGCAGTCGCCGGGGCCTCGGGGGCCGGACCCGTCGGTCGGTGAGCTGCTGTCGACGGTGACCTCGGATGTGCAGGAGTTGTTCCGGCAGGAGGCGGAGCTGGCCAAGGCCGAGATTCGCGAGGAGGCCTCCAAGGCCGGCAAGGCAGCCGGGATGTACGGCGGGGCCGGGTTCGCCGGCTACATGGTGGTTCTGTTCCTGTCGCTGGCGGCCATGTTCGGTCTGGCCAACGTGATGGACACCGGCTGGGCCGCGCTGATCATCGCTGGAGTGTGGGCGGTGATCAGCGCTGTGCTGTACGTGATGGGCCGCTCGCGGATGCGGGAGGTCGCGCCCAAGCCGGAGCAGACCATGGAGACGTTGAAGGAGGATGCGCGATGGGCACGTCACCCGACCAGGTAAGGGCCGGCATTGAGGCGACCCGGGAGAGGCTGTCCGAGGACGTGGACCGGCTGGCCGACCGTGCCAGTCCCCGCCGTGTGGTACGCCGCCGCACAAACCGGGTCCGCGGCGCGGTGTCGGGGCTTCGCACCCGGGTCATGGGAAGCGCCGCGGAGACGGCAGGGCAAACCAGGGACCGCACGCAGCAGGCGGCGCAGTCGGTACGGGAGGGCGCCGGTCAGGCGACGGGCAAGGCACGCGAGGTGGCCGGGCAGGCGACCGACACCGCCCGTGAGGTAGCCGGGGAGGCCGGCGAAGCGGTGCGCCAGGCACCGGAGCAGGCGGCGCGGCAGACCCAGGGCAACCCGCTGGCCGCAGGGCTGATCGCCTTCGGCGCCGGGCTGCTGACCGCATCTCTCATTCCAGCCTCGCAGGCCGAGGAGCAGGCGGCCTCCCGCATCACCGAGCAGGCCGGCCCAGCGCTCGAGCCGGTCAGGCAGGCGACCGTGGAGTCCGCACAGCAGCTCAAGGAAGACGCCACTGGGGCCGCTCAGCAGGCGGTGCAGGAGGTGAAGGACAGCGCTACGGAGGCCGCGAGGACCACGGGCGAGGAGGCCCGCGGCCAAGCGGGGCGAGTGGCTGAGCAGGCCGGCGAGTCGGGGCGGCAGGTCGCCGAGAAGAGCCGTGGGCAGGGCCGCGACACGCTCTGATGTCAGTGCTGCTGCATCCAGCGCCAGTCGGGCACGGACGGCACGTGCATGGAGGGCATGTGGGCCATGTGGGGTGTCCGGCTCATGGCTCGCTGCCAGATTCCCCGGGCCTGCTCCTCGGGACGCTGCTGCTCTCCGTGCAGCGCATTGAGGACGAGTAGGCCGCCTGTCAGCGCCGGGACTGCCCATTGCAGAAAGGCGAGTTGCCGCTGTGCCTTGTCCGTGTCGACGGGGTGCTCCGCCGCCTTTTCTGTGTCTTGCGGGTCACTGGAGGACGCCAGCTCGATCTTCTTGCCCAGCATCCGGGTGTACGCGGTGGCCGCAAGCGCGACTGCGGTCAGAGCGGTTTTCGCCGCGGTGGAGGCGGCCACCCCCTGCTGGCCGGCAACACGCGCCGCGTTCGCCGCGAGCAGGCCACTGCTGCCGACCAGATGGGCGCCTACGGCCGCCGCGCTCACCGGGGCCCACTTCGCCCAACCGGAGCTGGCGATTCTCTCGCGCGTCGGCTGCGCTCCTCCTTCGGCACGCGCCGCGCCGTTGAGGCCGACTGCACCCATCAGAGAACCACCGAACCATGCGGCCAGCCCCAGGTCGTGCAGGCTGCGCAGGACGGTATTGCGTTCCGGCATCTCTCGGCTTCCCTTCGGTGGGCAGTAAGTCCGGCAACACATCGCACCGCGTCCACTGTCACCCTTGCCGACACAGTGCGCACCTTCGGCCCGGCGAACGGGCCTGGGAAGCAGCTGTCGCAACATGCAGTTGATGAGCAGAGGGCAGTAGCTGTCGGTAGTTGCTGGCAAAACCTTCGGGCACCACCGCGCGACCCTGTTCTGGCTGGCCTGGCGGCAGCCGCTGGGACCCGCTGACCAGTCAGCCGCCGTCTCGGCTCAGGCGGCGAGAAAACAGGCAGGACAGACCAGGGTCTCTCGCGCCGCCAACGCGCTAACACAAGCTGGGCTACCGCGCACGACATGCGCATTGCGGCGTTCGGGACCAGCCTTGAAGCACCGTTGGCTCCACAGGCCGACCTCCCCGGGAGGTCCTGTGATCCTGCTCGCTCTGCTTGTACCCGTCCTCATGATGGCGTTGCTTTTTGCCATGGACGCGTTGGAAGAACACCTTTTCCCCCGCCCGCCAGCGGCAGATGAGGTGAAACCGGCAACCGACGGCATTGAGGCGCGCTCGCTCTGACAGCGCTGCGGCTACGTTGGGGGTTGGTCGGGCTGCACAACGTGCGCGCCTGCAAAACCGCGGTGACGCCGCCGGACGGTACCGCGCCACGCCGCGGGACTCGAGTACGGGGGCGTGAGGACGCTCAGCGGGCAGCGGATGCACCGTTTCCTCGGGCCATCGGGCCCGGTGTTCGCGCATGCCGTCATGGCCCGCTTTCGAGGGCCGTGGCATGCCGTTCGGTCAGGCGCCGTCCATGCGGCGCCGGTCTTCCTCGTCCCACTTCCTGGTGTCGCGGGGCTGTGTGTACGGCTCGGCATCGGGGGGGTAGCCGCCGGCGACGGCCCGCTGGCGTACGGTCTCGGCATCGAACTCCAGGCCCAAAAGGATCGCAAGGTTGGTGACCCACAGCCAGATGAGGAAGACGATGACGCCGGCCATCGTGCCGTAGGTCTTGTTGTAGGACGCGAAGTTCGCGACATACAACGCGAACCCGGCGGAGGCGATCATCCAGATGACCAGGGCCAGGAAACTGCCCGGGGTGATCCACCGGAAGCCCTTTACGTCGGCGTTCGGGCTCGCCCAGTACAGGATGGCGATCATGAGAGTGACCAGGACGACCAGGACGGGCCACTTGGCGACCGACCACACCGTCAGCGCCGTGTCCCCGAGACCGAAAGCCTGCCCGGCCTGGCGAGCCAGCCCACCGGTGAAGACCACGACCAGCGCGCTGATCATTGCCAACACCATCAGCACGACCGTCAGCGCGATACGCAGGGGCAGAGTCTTCCACACCGGACGGCCTTCGGGCATGTCATAGACAGCGTTGGAGGTGCGGATGAACGCCGCCACATAACCGGAGGCCGACCACACCGCCAGCACGATACCGGCGAAGGCCATGACCGAACCGATATCAGCGTTGCCCTGGAGCTGCTGAACAGCCCTGGTGACGATGTCCCGGGCCGAGCCGGGAGTGAGCTGCCTGAGATTGTCCAGCACCGTGTCGCTGGCCGCCTTGCCGGTGATGCCCAGCAGGGAGACCAACACCAGCAACGCCGGAAACAGCGACAGGACGCCGTAGTACGTCAGTGCCGCAGCGCGGTCGGCCAGTTCATCGTCCTTGAACTCCCGCAGCGTGCCCTTGAACACCTTGCCCCACGACTGCTTAGGCAGTCCGACCGGTGAATCGGGCGCCGCCGCCTCCACCTGCTCACCAGGCCCGTACTGCTGCTCGCTCACCAGCGGCCTCCAGCCGGCCAGAAGCGGTGACGGCAGCCGCAACGGGTCTGTGACCTTGCAGGTTCTGGTTGCCTGCGTGTCTGCGTTTCAGCAGCCGGATCTCGAGCGCCGAACAGCCAGCCGCACCTCGCAGAACAGAGAGGGTTGCTGGAAAGCGGCTCGGAGCAAGGGCAAGGGGCCTGCTGCCCGCGGCGGTACCGCACGGTCCGGCTCGGGGCACCTATGGCCTCTTGCCTGACGCGGCGCCGCCTGATCACGCCTTCGGCGAGCCGCGCGGCGATGAGCGCCAGGAGCGCTGCCCGGTCCACGGTGGCGGCCGTCGTGCTGTGGGACCTCACGGTCCGGTCGTCGCGCTGCGGTCGGCGTCGCGCAGCGGCCCAGGATGCTTCACCAGCGTGAGCAATGCCCGGCACAGCGTTCCGAGCTCATGCAGGCTGACACCATTGGTCTTGAGCATCTCAGTGGTGGTTGTGATGACGCGCTGGGCGATCCCTTGCTTCGCGCCCTGCATGCGGGGCACGAGCGCGGCAAGCTCGGGCAGAAGATGTTCCATGTGACCGAGCAGCTGGTCGGCGAGCAGCATCCTGTCTGCTTCTTCGGCTGGCGGGTACCACATGGCCGTGTCGTACGCCTGCCGAATCGTGGTGGCGTCAATGGGAGGCCGGCTCGACGTCCTCTGCTGGCAGGGTGGTCGCTCGTCGCTGGGCCGGCCGCAGATGTTGACCGCCTGTGTGAGGCAGCGGCCCACGCCGGTGCCGTCCAGGAGCGGGTGCGATGTACCGGCCGGCTCACTCCAGGACGGGGTATCCCGGCGGTGGTCCAGGGCCAGCGGCCAGCCCAGCTGGATCGGCTCCACGCCGACACCTCCTTGTAATCAGTCAGGCACCATGAGTAATGCCCCGGCAAGAATCATCTAACACAGGCGCCCCAAGGAGGGTTTGATCAGATGGGCGGTGCAGCCGAATCAGTCCAGTCAGCGCGGCCGCCGAGCAGGGCACACACCGCCCGCGCCGGGGCATGAGCAGCTTTCACCCGAACCCAGGGCGACAACCGCCTCAGGCGCCGGTCCGACGGGGAGGCCGCCCTTGACGCAACCGGGACCGCGCAACAAGGAGGTGGGCTCGACTGCACGCTGCCCCAGCATCACCAGCTCAACGCCCGCGAGGCCGGCCAAGCCCTCGCTCGCCAGGCAGGGCGGTGACGGTGCCCGCTGCGGACAGGGCACCGCCAGGCTGCGGCGTCGCCGCCAGGGCTCTAGCCAGCCTCCCGGTGTTGCCTGATTTCCTGGACGCTCGCGGTGAGAGTGCCGTCGTGCTGTTCATAGTGGGACAGCGCGAGACCCAGCCCGAAGAAGGTGGGGGCCCACTCACCCACAAAGATGCCCCACCGGTCGGCGCGGGCAAGCCCGGTTCCGGGTTCCGCCTGGAGGGAGGCCATCCAGGCGGCGACAGTCAGGCCGATGGAGGCGAAAGCAGCCGTGTAGGCGTGCTCGCTGCGGATGCCCATCTCGTGCATCTTCTTGACCATCATGGCGCCGCCCTCCGCCTCACATGCCGGTGGAGCGGCCGGTGGAACGGGTGGATTCCTGGTACCCGTGGCGATCGCGGTCACGGTTCTTGCGCCACGGAATCAGGCCGGCCAGACCAAGGAGGCCGAAGAGACCCCACAGGCCCGCGTCGTCGTCGTCCTCGTTCTGGTTGTCCTGCGCCTGTATCGTCGCGCTGGCGGCCGGCGGGCTCGCCTGTTCGGCAGCGCTCTGGCTGAACGCCGCTCCCGCCGGTCCGAGAGCGAGCACAAGCGCGATGAGTACCGTCCTGGCAGCTCTACGCATAGCGGTTTCCTCCTGTACTGCCTCCGTCGCGTATCGCAGCAGTCGCAGCGGCAACGTCAGCATGTCGCCTATCTCCAGTAACCACAGATATGCCAGATACGCCCGATTTCGCTTGTTTCATGTTCAACGTGCACACCGCCTTCCAGGCGACCGGCAGGCCCAGTTGAAAGCCGAACGGCCGGATCGACGGCACGTCAGACCTTCAGGGCGGCGGCACGCTGGACCGGTAAGGCGCGCCTCAGCTGCGCTCACCGCGCCCGGCATCGAGCCCGCACCGGCTTCAGCAGCAGCGGCCCGGGAGCGGGCAGCACGGACGCCCGGCCGCGACCGCGACCGCGACCGCGACCGCGACCGAGCAGAATAGACAAATGACACCTTCTGGATGAATCACCACGCAGGGGGCGGGTACGCGGCTGGCGTGCCGCTACGAGAGGGGACGGCGATGGGCAGCGCAGCGGCGAGAACAGGATCGGCGGCCTGTGCTGAGCCCTGCCCCTGGCGTTCGCGGCCGTCAGGTGACCGGTTGGAAGTGCCGCAGGCGGCACGGCCAAGGCGCTCGCGCCGTTCGGTCTACGCATAGCGGCCGGCGCCCTTCCCGGACCCCACGGGGTGGTCGCCGCGCCTTCAACGGCACAGAGCGTTGAGCGAGTCAGGCGAGTGATGCCCATGCGCTGCAGGCAATACCCTCCACTCGGGCCGCAAGAAAGCAGACCCACGATGGCGCGGCTCCCGTGCAGTCTTGGCGGGCGCACCCCGCTGGTCGGTGGTTCCGCCTTCCGGTGCGGTGTTGGCGAGCGCTGCTGGGCAGTTGACCGAACGCCCTCGCCCGCCGCAGGGTCCGGCCACCGAAGGGTTCAAGGGCGCAGAGCATCGAATCCCGTAATGCACAAGCTAGTGCGGATGTTCCTGGCGGTGGTGCTGGCGGCGGGGTGTTGGACCCTGTCTTCGGCGAGCGCCGCCTTCGCCGACGCCCCGGTCGACCTGGCCCGCGAAGGGCAGATCACGGACCGGGTCGGGGCCCTCGGCAGCCGGGAACCCGAAGTCGCCCGGGCGCTGGCCCGGCTTGTCGACGAACACCAGCTGCAGCTGTTCGTGGTGTACGTGGACGACTTCTCCGGCCGGCCCCCGCAGCAGTGGGCGAACCAGACGGCCTCACGAAATGAGCTCGGCGCCGACGCTGCGCTGCTGTCTGTCGCCACCGGCGACCGGCAGTATGCCTACGTGGACGCGAGCTCACCGCTGACCCGGCAGGGGCTGGCTGAGGTTGATGCGACGGCGGTCGCGCCGGCGCTGCGGCAGAACGACTGGGCGGGAGCGGCGATCGGTGCGGCACGGGGGTACGGCGCGGTGCTCTCGGGCCAGCCCGTGCCCGCGGTGGCCGTCACGCCCGGAGAGGACGACCCGGGCCGCGGTGAAGGGGCAGGCGTCGCCCAGGGCGGCTGGCTCTTCTTCCTTCTGCTGCCGGCTGCGCTGGCCCTGTTCGCGTACGCCCTGTTCAGACGCAGGGTGCGCAAGGCAGCGGTGCCGCGAGACGGCGAGGAAACGTGGGGCGGACCGCACCCGGATTCGCTGGCGGATCTCGACGCCCGGGCGCGCCAGGCTCTGGTGCAGACCGACAACGCGGTGCGCACCAGTCAGGAGGAGCTGGGCTTCGCCGCCGCGCAGTTCGGCGACGAGGCGACCCGGCCCTTCACCGAAGCCGTGGAAACGGCGAAGCAGGAGCTGACCGCGGCGTTCCGGCTGCGCCAGCAACTCGACGACGCCTACCCCGAGGACGATGTGACCCGGCTGCAGATGGTCCAGGAGATACTGGCGCGCTGCGCCAGGGCCAATCGCCTGCTGGATGAAAAGGCCGACGACTTCGACCGCTTGCGTGCGTTCGAACGCAACGCACCCCAGGCCTTGGCCGCGGCTCAGGCCGCTTTCGACACCACCAGCGGCCGGCTGGCTGGTGCACGGTCCGCCCTGGATGCCATGCGTGAGCGGTACGCCGCTTCGGCCACCGAACCGGTCGGCACCGACCTCGAGCAGGCGGACAGCCGCCTTGCATTCGCGCACGACAGCCTTGAGCAGGCGCGCCAGGCGGTGGAACACGACGACAACGGCGCAGCCGCGATCCGGGTCCGCGCCGCGGAAGCGGCAGTCGCCCAGGCCGGCCGGTTGCTCGACGCCGTCGAACGGCGGGCGCAGGAACTCGCGGACGCAGCCGGCGCGCTGCCAGGCGCACTGACCGAGACGAACGCGGATTTGGCAGAGGCACGTGGCGTGCTGCAGGGAGCCAACGAGCTTCCGACCGCCGCCCTGCAGGGGCGGATCGCACGCGCCGAAACCGTCGCAACCGAGGTGCGCATGGCCATGGACAGCGGCCGGTACGACCCCATCGACGCGCTGCGCCGGGTAGAGGAGGCCGATGCCGGACTCGACGAGGCACTCATGGGAGCCCAGGAGAGCGAGCAGGGCACACGCCGTGCCCGGGCACTGCTCGAGCGGGCGATGCTCAGCGCGCAATCCAGCGTCGGGGCAGCCGTGGACTACATCATCACCAACAGGGGCGCCGTCGGCAGCCAGGCCCGCACCCGGCTCGCAGAGGCGCAACGCAGGCTCCAGCAGGCCCAGGCGCTTTCCGGCCAGGGCGTCAGAGCCGATCCGCACCAGGCCCTCACGGAGGCGCAGCAGGCCGACACACTGGCGCAAGACGCCCTGCTCCTGGCACAGGAGGACGTAGCGGGATTCGGTGCTGCCACGGAGCCCGGTGTGTATGCGGTCTCAACCACCGGCAGCGGACTGGCGGGCGCGATGCTCGGCGGCATCCTGCTCGGCGGTGTGTTCGGCGGCGGCTACGGCGGCCCCGCCAGCTTCGGGGGCGGCGCAACACGCGGCCGGATGGGCGGCGGCCACCTCTGACACCGCCCAATGCCTTCCGCAGCAGTACTCAATTGGAGAGGTGCCATGACCAAGCAGACCATCCTGGGACGGGTCGCACAGCTGGCGCGGGCCAACATCAACGCCCTCATCGACCAGGCGGAGGACCCTCAGCTGATGCTGGACCAGCTGATCCGCGACTACACCAACAACATCGCCGAGGCGGAGCAGGCGGTAGCCGCCACCATCGGCAACCTGCGCCTGATGGAACAGGACTACAGGGAGGACAAGGACGCCGCCACCGAGTGGGGCCGCAAAGCACTCGCAGCCAGCAAGAAGGCAGACGAACTGCGAGCCGCCGGGCACCCCGCGGAAGCCGACCGGTTCGACACCCTGGCCAAGGTCGCCCTGAGCAGGCAGCTCCAGTCCGAGAGAGAGGCCACGTCGGCCGAGCCGACCATCGCCTCCCACACGGCCGTCGTGGACAAACTCAAAACGGGCCTGGACCAGATGCAGCTCAAGCTCGGAGAACTGCAAGGCAAGCGCGACCAGCTCGTCGCACGGGCGAAGTCCGCCGAGGCCCAGAACCGCATGCTGGACGCCGTCAAAAGCATCGACGTACTCGATCCCACCAGCGAAATCAGCCGGTTCGAGAACAAGGTGCGCCGCGAAGAGGCCCGGGCCATGGGCAAGGAAGAACTCGCCGCCTCCTCCCTGGATTCGCAGTTCGAACAGCTCGAAGGACTCGGCGACGCCACAGAGATCGAATCACGCCTGGCAGCCCTCAAGGCCGCATAACACCCGTCCACGAAAGGAACGGACCATCATGACGCAGGTCGAGCAGCCCTTCACCGACGCCAGCATCAAAGTACGCCAGGTCAACCACTACCAGTTCAGCTGGGTAGCAGCCCAAGAACCAGGCCGGCGCGGCACCTTCACGCTGCAGCTGGTCCTGGACGAAGGCGCCGGCGAAGAAGTCCTCACGGTCGACGCCGACGACGCCGACGTCCTGAAGGACCTGCTGGAACACAACCAGACCGTCCAGTACGACGTCCCCCGCCACACCCTCATGTTCGGCGTCACACCCTCCGGCAACTGACACCGAGCAGCCCACCATCCCCCTCCTCCACTCCGCAGGCACCCGCTCACCGAGCAGGCCCCGGAGAGTGGAGCCTGAAGCCTCCGGGGCCTGTCACCCCGGAGGCTCGCCGTTCGAACAGGAGTGCCAACATCGAGCCTGCATACAGGACGCGGCATGGCCCGGCGGACCCCACATCCCAGGCACTCCACGACAGCCCCGCGCACACAGTGGGAGAACGCACAACGGCCTTACGGCCTCGTACCGTGAAGGCCGCGTCGGCGGGCCAGGCGCGGGAGACCTGCCTCGCGCGCCTGGCCCGCGCGGGGCACCAACGCGGCTGCGCAGGCAGACGCT